>JAADJA010000149.1 GCA_013151015.1 Chlorobiota bacterium | reverse complement strand
TATGGTATTGCTGATAAAGTTCTTTACGGGCCCTTCGCTTTTTCCTGATACAGCCCTCAATTATTTGTTCCTCATTCAATATCATTACTCATTATTAATGACGAAGGTTTTTTTTCATAGGTTGTTTTGTGCTGATAATTTCTGTGATAAAACTAAGGAATATAATTGAACAAAATATTGATATTTCCGGTTAACTTTGCACCTGTTAAAAACTAATATTATGATATTTTTTGAAGAAGCTTTGGATATAGTCAGGAATTCTGCTTATGCAATGGAAACAGAGAAAGTTGGGTTTATGGATTCCCTTCACCGGGTGCTTGCAGAAGACGTGAATTCGGATATGCAAATGCCCCCTTTTGATAAATCGGCAGTTGATGGATATGCATGTCGCAAAGAAGATATGTTGAACGAATTGGAAGTGATCGAACTTATCCCAGCCGGAAAAGCACCACAGAAAAAAGTGGGCAAAAACCAATGTTCCAAAATTATGACCGGGGCGTCTGTCCCGGAAGGTGCGGATATAGTATTGATGGTTGAAGATACGGAAGAAACTGGTGAAAACAGGATAAAGTATTTGAAGGATAATGTGAAGGACAATGTATGTTACCTTGGCGAAGATGTGAAAGAAGGGGAATTGTTGATCCCCAATGGGACACTTGTAAAACCTCAGCATATTGCCGTACTGGCAACTGCGGGATGTGTGGAGCCCCTGGTTTATAAAAAGGTGAAAGTGGGCGTGATCTCCACGGGTGATGAATTGGTGGAGCCCCATATCAAACCGGCCATTTCGCAAATAAGGAACAGCAACGCCTATCAATTGCTTTCGCAGGTTGAGAATCTGGGAGTTGAGGCCCGATATATTGGAATCGCTTTGGACACTGAAGAATCAACACGGGAAATGCTTGTGAAAGCCTTTGAAGACAACGATGTGATATTATTGTCGGGCGGTGTATCCATGGGCGATTTCGACCATGTGCCAAAGGTGTTGAATGAACTGGACGTGGAGTTAAAGTTCAAGAGCATTGCCGTCCAGCCCGGAAGGCCAACCGTTTTCGGGGTCAGGGGCAAGCAATTTATCTTTGGGCTTCCCGGTAACCCGGTTTCTTCCTTTGTGCAGTTTGAGTTGCTGGTAAAACCATTGATTTATGGCTTGATGGGATTTGATTTCCAAGCTGTGAAGTTGAAACTTCCCATGGGAAAGGAATATGCACGTAGGAAATCTTCCCGCCTTTCGTGGATGCCCGCAAAGGTGAACATGAACGGAGAGGTAATCCCCATTGATTATCATGGATCGGCACATATCAACGCCCTGACTTTGGCCGATGGGATGATTTCAATACCTATTGGGAAAACCAAACTTGAAAAAGGGGAATTGGTGGAGCTTAGGGAAATATAAACTTTCAGGTCGAAGTTGGCAATATGGAGGGCGACCTGGAAGGTTGAAATATTGTGGTTTACGAATAATGAATATGATTTGCCATTTACGAAATACCTTGTAGGAATTTATAAAATGAACATCTTTATTCCATATTTTTGAACCCTCAAATTTTCCGATTGTTTTTTGAGAAAAAATAGAAATTAATGTTTGACAGATATAACAGAAGAATAAATTATTTACGGATTTCGGTTACCGACCGTTGCAACCTTCGCTGTGTTTATTGTATGCCGGAGAAAGGGGTCGATCTGATAAGCCATCATGATATCCTTACTTTTGAAGAAATAACGGAAGTGGTCAAAACAGGGGTGGAACTGGGCATTGACAAAGTCCGCATAACCGGGGGAGAACCGCTCGTACGTAGAGGCATTGTGGATTTGGTAACCATGATTTCGGCCATAGGCGGCATAAAGGATTTGGGGATGACGACCAATGGCATATTCCTTGACCAGTTCGCAAAGCCATTGGCAGAGGCAGGTCTTGACAGGGTGAATATCAGCCTTGACACATTGGACCCAAAACGTTTTAAGGAGATTACCCGCCTTGGGGACATAAATGCAGTACTTCAGGGGATCCGGTCGGCAAAGGATGCCGGACTAAACCCAGTAAAAATAAACTGCGTGATCAAAAATTCCCCACGGGAAGAAGATGCCAGACAGGTGGCTGCTTTCTGTAAGGAGAATGATTTGACAGTTCGTTTTATAAAAGAGATGGATTTAGAAACGGGGGTTTTCTCCAAAGTAATTGGCGGTGAAGGTGGCCATTGTGCAGTATGCAACCGGCTCAGGTTAACGGCCAATGGAAAAATCAAACCCTGTCTTTTCAGCGATCTGGAATTTGATGTGAGGGACTTGGGCGTTAGGCAGGCCTATTTTGATGCCCTGGGACTCAAGCCCAAATCCGGTACGGAAAACACAGTGAATAAATTTTGTAATATTGGGGGATAAGAAACTTGAGATATTTCAACCCCTAACCCTCTCCCCAAAGGAGAGGGATGATTTCAGTTGAGCGTTCTGTTTGCAATTAATGAGCATTCCTCAATATAAAAGGTGTAAATAAATGGGAAAATAACTGTTTAGAGGATAGTTTTAAATTTACAGGATGTCTTTCCTCTCCCAGGGGAGAGGATTAAGGTGAGGGGTGGAAAATAAATTAGAAAAAACAAAATGTCAATTATGTCAAACCTGACACATACCGACGAAAAAGGAAAAGCCAATATGGTGGATGTTGGCCATAAGCACGACCAGGTGCGCATTGCCAAAGCACAGGGCAAAATAAAATTGAACCCTGAAACTATCGACCTGATTCGGGAAAACCAAATGAAAAAAGGGGATGTGCTGACAATCGCAGAGATTGCCGGTATCCAGGGCGGAAAGAAAACATCCGAACTCATTCCTTTATGTCACCCGCTCGCCATCACAAAAATGGACGTAAAAGCAGAACTTGTGCAAGATGGCGTAATCGTGAACAGTATGGCAAAGTGCATCGGTAAAACCGGCATCGAAATGGAAGCCCTGACTGCCGTGAACGTTGCCCTCCTCACAGTTTACGATATGTGCAAGGCAGTTGACAAATCCATGGAGATCGGTGAAATCAAATTATTGGAGAAAACCAAGGATGATTTGAATTGATTCCAGGGCTTGTGCTAGTATTGAATTTCTTTTCTGGTTTTTAATGCAAAAATAAAAGCCACCCCAAATTGCTTTAAGGTGGCTTCCGATGAAAAATCAAGTTGCTAATGAAAAATACTGGTTACTTTGTAACTGTCCCGCTTGGGAAATTCAAGTTTTGAACCATGTTATAAACCATGTGGTCTGTGGCCATGTCTGGGATTCCATGAACAAGTGGCTTTAAGGTAAACGGACCGGGGCTGTTGTCGGGAGAAGGTTCGATGCTTATCACGGCAGTTCCACCTGCAATATCGGTTGGGAAACTCAATGGATTTGGGGCATTTTTAAGAAAATCTTCCCCGGGGAAAAACCCGTCACCATCGTTCACATCAGGCAAAGCTTCACTTCCGCTATAAGGATCCGCTTCGTCGGTCGCGGCCATATTTGTGAATTTCCCTGTAGTTACGGGGATTCCGTTGATTACTACCCAACCTTCATATTTCCAGCCTTCGGGAAGCTTGGGGAGCATTAGGCCCGTATCTGGCATTCCGGTCGAAAGGTCGAGGAACCATATTCCGCTGTTTTCATCCGAATCACCTCCATTTGTTGGTGTTGCAAGGATATATTTGCCTGCTGAACTACTGAAGTCGCCAACCGGTGAAATATCCAGCTCGGCTGAGTTGCCATTGAAATCACCGGCCAGTATTTTTGTGGCCGAAGGTGCCGGGTCCGAATCGTTCATGGGTTCAATGGACAAAACAAACTTTGTGGCATTGTCCACATCCGATGTGTTCATTTCAAACTGGGTTTTTGATAACATCCCCGAGGCATCAACCGTAAATGTCCCCGAGGAAACAGGTGAACCGTTCACGATCAGCCATCCTTCATATACGTACCCGGAACCAAGGTCTTCAAGTCCGCTTAGATTCAGGTTAATGTTTTTCTTTGATACCGATGGCATTTCATTTTCTTCGTCTTTCTTGCACGATGAAATTAAAATGATACTGATAAGGGCTACTAAAATTAAATTTACTTTTTTCATTTTTATAAATTATAAGTTAAGAATTTGTTTTATAAAAGTGAATATGAAAGGCAAGGACAAATAGTTGCCCGGGGGATCAATAAAAATAAACAATCCCGATTTTTAAGCTAAACCCATTCAAATGGGTTGACATGTTTTCTTGTAGGTTTAACTTGGAAAGATTGTCGAAATACCTTGCAGAACCGCCTATTTGGAATGAACTTGATAAATTGTAATTTATCCCTGTCCCGATATAATAGCTTAAGAAATTGTTTGTGTAATCGGGGCCGTTTTCCATCTCTTCGCCCATCACCTTCATGTCGTTCCCATCATGGATTACCCTTGACGAGAAGTCGGTTGCATTGTTCAGGCTTTGATTAAAAAGCAAGCCTCCTTCGGCAAACCAATTAATCTTACGGGAAGCAACAATATTGTATTCAATCCCAACTGGGATGGAGATGTAAAGTATTTCCTGCTGTGTTTCAAAGTTGGATTCCATGAGTTCGCCATCGGGCAAATTCCCGGTACTGGGGAAGCGATATGTGATACTTGTCCCGATCTCCCCAAAAGGTGTCATTAATGGGATTTCCGAAGTGTTTTCTGTTTCGCCGTTTCCCATATCTTGCTCCGTTGAAGAATCATAGGCAAATTCCATAATGGATTTCGACCAGCTTTTTATCTGGGTTCTTTGGATACCCGTTGCAATTGCAAACCTGTCGGTAAGGTAGTATTTGATTTCGAAGCCGTAATTGGCCGAAAACAAATATGTGTTCCCTGTTTCGATTTTTCCAAGGCTCATTTCCCCTGAGATATATGTCGAATTATATGTCGGCAGGAAAAACACTCCAAACCCAAGTTTCCCTTTATTGCTTACAGGCTCAATATCTGGACGTCCCGAAGCTAATGAAAAGGAAGAATCCGCAATCATCTCCTTGGTTGGTCTGGTTTCATTTGTTTCGATTGTGGCTAAAACCGTGTTCGGTTCTTTTGTCCCTATGTTTTTCCCGTTGGCCTTTTCACGGAATGGTTCAGGGGTTTTTGGTAATGCTTCGTTTTGTGTTTTGGCTTTTTTTGCCATTGTTGGCTTTTCCCTTTCGGTTTTATCAATTCTCAAGTGTTCTGTTTTCGTCTGTTTTACTGTGTGTTTGTTCCCCTGAAATAGTCCCTTTTCTACTGGCTTTTTGTTGTTTGCCACCATCTTTGCCGTTTTTTTTTCTTTGATGGTTTCAAGACTTGAAGAAACCTTCTCTTTTTGTCCCGTGTTGATATTTTGGGACGTATCCTCCGAATTGTTTTGCGCGAATCCTTGTGAAGTTTTTATATCGCTCTTGAAGTATTCCGTTCTAAACAGCAACAACCCGGAAACAATAAATAATGCCATGCCCAAAATGTAGAGGTATCTCCACGGTATGAAAATACCCTTGCGCTTTTGGATTTTTGGAAGCGTTTTTTCCCAAACAGCGTCAGAGGGGACATTCCAATCGTCCTTTCCCGAAGATTCATCGGAAAGCTGCTTTTTGAAATATGATTCTAAATTGTCTGACATGATATTTGTTTAATAGTTCAAGACTTTTTCCAATTGGTTGCGCAACATTTTCTTTGCTTTCAGCAATTGTGTTTTTGAGGTACTTTCGGAAATGCCGAGGATTTCAGCAATTTCTTTGTGCACATATCCTTCTACAACATACATGTTGAAAACAACTTTGTAACCCTCCGGGAGTTTTTGGATAAGCAAGGTCAGTTCTTTGGCACCAATGGTGTCGAAAATATCTTCCTGATCAGGGATTTGATTTTTGAAATCGTCAATGCTGTCATTGAAATCCAGTTTTTTCCACTTTCTGATATGTTGGAGGGCAGCGTTCACCATCACCTTGTTCGACCAAGCAGGGAAATTTGCTTTACGGCTGTCAAACTGCCGAAGGTTGTTGAAAACACTGATTAAACCTTCCTGTAAAATGTCCTCGGCCTCACTTTTGTTTTGTGCATATCTCAGGCAAATCATAAACCATTTACGTTTGTATTTGTCATACAGGTCGCGCTGTGCCCGGGGGTCTTTCCTCAAACATTTCTTTATGGTTTTCAGTTCGTCAGTATGCACTTTGATTATATAAGTTGAATTGTTAACCATTTTAACATCAAAATGATTAATAAAGAAATTTTGATGTATAAAATGTTAATGCCGGTAGATAATCAACCATCGATAAAGAACGCAGTGAATTTATTGATCAATTTGATTACTAATCGGTATTATATGACGCAAATCCTTTAAAGATTCGAATGAAACATTCCTGTTTTCATTTAATATCTATGCAACAATGCAACAAATAGTTGTCTGTGGAGTTCAAAAAAAAAGCACCCCTTTAAACATGGGATGCTTTTTAGTATTTTGGAAGCTTTAATCTTCCACAATGAATTCTTCTGTATCAACATAGGGTTTTTCTCTATGGCCAAAGAAATGCAAAATCTTTCCGGTAATAAGTCCGGCAACGATTGCAATCACAATGGTCAGCCCGATGCCCGCAAGCTGGGCGGTGTAATTAATTCCTGTTACAACAATAAGGGCGACCAATCCGCCAAAAATACCCGGTATCCCGTGAAGGTTGGAAACTCCACAGGTGTCAACTATTTTAAGCCCTTTTTGTAAGCGGGATTGTACAATGGCAAAACCGAAAGTTGAAATTGCTCCGGCAGCAAGTCCAATAATCATGGCCTCTGTGGGAGAAGCTGTGTTGCAAACAGAACCAATGGCAACGCCACCGGCCAAAGATGCATTCGCAATATCGGCAGCATCAATTTTTCCCCTTAGTTTGATGGAAGCAAATCCTGTTGCGAGTGTAGCGCCGCTCAATGCAAGGATAACATTGATTGCAGTCATTACTACTTCTTCGGGAAGGACTAAAGCTGCACAGAAACTTGGCCAAAATACCCAAAGGATCATACTGCCAAGCATAGAAAAACGATCGCTTGTGGCATCGGCCTCAATGGATGTATCATATTCGTTTTTGGTGGTCATGGAGATGGCAACTCCCAAACCGAATATTGCCCCAAAAGCATGAATAACAATGGATCCGCCCGTATCAATAAAATTGCCTTTGCCAACCAGTCCAAAGCCTTCGTCAAGCATAATCCATTCGTTGAACATATAAAATGGGACAAACAATAGCCCGAGGATCAAATATTGTTGCATTTTCAATCTTCCCAAAACAGCCCCGGCCGTAATCAGCAGACTTGCAGCTCCAAATTCTGCCATAATCAAAATATCTATCTGGCTCCCTTTTTCACCAAAGATGCCAAAGTCACTGATGAAATAGTATAGTGGGACAGAAATGCTTACCAGAAGAAAAGTGGCCGTAAGTGCCGAACGTCCATATTTACGGACGAATACCATTAGAAATCCAAAACCGACCAGCAACATTGCCATCACATGAATGGCGCGATAGTATTTTTGAACATCGGTAAGGTTTGCAATGGTGTCACCCGAAACTCCCTGGGCTTTAATGTTCCCTGAAATAAAAAGCATGGCAAACAATGCCAAGGGGGCAAATAGATAAGATTTGAAATTTTTCATTTATTCCATTTTTAATGTTAAAATTAAAGTGATTTGAAATCATGTAAGTAATCAGTTAAAAAAAGCGATATCCCAATAACAATTTCCTTAGCCCCTCTTGACCTTGCTCCGCAATAGCTTTGCAAAAGCGGGGAAGGGGCAAGGGTGTATCAATATCTAAAACCCAATTATTTGTTGAATATCGCATCACAAGATATTTTTCCTGATCAGGTGTATTTTTTTCGGCCTCAAATGTAGAATAATATCTATCAATAACAATTTTAAATTAGGGGTTCCCAGGCTGGTTAAATAAAATGTTAAAAGCCAAATATGCATTTTTTTAGAGCTTGCCTAATTGTTATCTTTTTATCTTTGCCCCAAATTGAGTGAACGCACTACAAACTAATAATCCTACTAATGGAAACTAAAGTGTTATCTGTAAATATTTCAGAAAAAAAAGGGACAATCAAGAAGCCCGTTGATTTTATCGAACTTTTTGAAAGAGGGGTGCGGAACGATGCACATTCGGGGAAATGGCATCGACAGGTGAGTTTACTGGCAAGGGAAAGCATTGATAAATCATCGAAAGCCATCAACCGTGAAATAAAATTCGGGGAGTTTGCCGAAAACATCACCACCGAAGGGATTGTGCTTTATGAAACAAAACCCGGCGACCGTTTTATCATTGGCGAAACCGAACTGGAAGTCACTCAAATCGGAAAAAAATGCCATAGTGGTTGTGAGATTTTCAAGCAAGTCGGGAATTGCGTGATGCCCAAGGAGGGGGTTTTTGCAAAAGTGATAAAGCATGGTAAGATTAAGGCCGGGGATTCGATTGTTTATAATGCCGCCACCACTTCTGCCCAGCCCTGAAGGGCTGGGAAACTCACTGGGAAACCCATGAATTACCCTGCCATTTATGGCAGGGAAAAACCAGTCCCATCGGGGCGATATTATGGTAACATAAAATATATGCACCAAGGTTTTGGCGGAATTATTGCCATTTTGCAATAATTGTGACAAAACCAGACAGAAAATCAAACATTGAAGAACAAATGACTAACAAATTCAAGGTAAAATCAGTAAACCTGGCCGATAAACCGGGCAGGAAATATTCCACAAAAGAGATTACATTAAACCTAAAAGGAGTGGAAGGTGATGTCCATGCCGGGACTGTCCGTCCGGTGAGCCTTTTGGGATTGGGGCATGTAGAGCATTTCAGGAACCTGACCGGAAGCCGGGAATTTGAATACGGTGAATTTGCCGAAAACATTTCCATCGAAGGGATGGAAGAATTGGACGCTAAGATTTTCGACAGGTTTGTTTCAGGGGACGTGGAGTTGGAAGTGACCGCCGCCGGAAAGCCTTTCCATGATAAGTTCAGGGAACCCGGAAATTATGTAATGCCAAAGGTCGGGATATTTTGCCGGGTGTTAAATCCGGGAACTTTAAAGGCCGGTGATGAAATAACCTATTTGCCAAAGACCTATAAAATAAATGTCATTACCTTGAGCGACCGGGCTTTCCAGGGGATTTACGAAGACCGGAGCGGGCCGGCCATTATTGGGTTTATTGAAAATTATTTCACTAAAAGGAAAGAACGTTTCTCCATCGAACATACCATCATCCCGGATGATCCGGATGCTTTATTTGCTTTGCTTGAAAAAGCAAAAGCCGATAAAGTTGATGTGGTATTTACAACGGGTGGAACCGGGATCGGCCCACGGGATTTTACACCCGAAGTTGTAAATTCTCTTTTGGACAAGGAAATTCCCGGCATTATGGAAATGATTCGGATGAAATACGGAATGGCAAAGCCCAATGCTTATCTGAGTAGGGGAGTAGCCGGTGTTATGGACGAAACCCTTGTTTATGCCCTTCCTGGAAGTGTGAAAGCCGTAAACGAATACATGGATGAAATCCTGAAAACCCTGATGCACCTTTTCTATATGTTGCATGGGATTGATGCGCATTGAGGTTTGTGTTAGACAAAAAACTAATAAAGCATAAATGAAAAAAGCAATATTGATATTTCTGTTTTACATGATTGCTCAATTAATTGTAGTAGGACAGGAAAATTATGATACGTGGGTTGATGGTTATATAATAGCAAAAGTTGATAACACAAAATTCGAAAAAGATACTGTCTTTGGAGAAATTCGTTTTATTGAAAATAAGATGGGACTTGAATTTTATAAAATTGAACTTCAAATGCAAAGCAATGAAACAATTAAAATTCAAGCCTCAGAGATCATTTCATTTCAAAGAGGTACCAAATATTATAAGTCTGGATTTTTTGATAATAATTATTCATTTGCAGAAAGGATAATTCATGGCCCAATATCATTGTACAGTAATACACAAAGTAAATATGGGAATAATATCTGTAGTAATAGTAATGATGGTCCAAAATGGAATGGAACTATAAACCAATATGGAGATGATGTTGACTTTTATATTGAGGATAGGACTTCAAAAAAGATGACTGTTATTCCATCCAGATATAAGAAATTTGTTGAAGTTATGGAAATGTACATTAGTGATGACAAAGAATTAATGTCGTTAATTGTTAGCAAAGAACTTAAATTAAAGAATATTGTGGAAATTATTAATCAATATAATGCAAATTTTATAAGAAAAGAAAGGTGAGGTATTTCCAATTATAGACCACTAAATATCACGATACCAACAGATAATCAATACCTTCCCGATAACCCCTTCCATGCAGGAAATCCTGTATTTCGTCCCGGGCGTTCATTTGTTTGATGTAGGTGAGGATAAATAGATTGCCGGGCGGTGGGATTTCAGAATAATACATGACCTCTTTGTCCAGTTGACGGCCTCTTTTTGTATCGATGTAGTATTCAATTTCAATCCCGTATTGTTTTAATAACCGGGCACGTCGGCGTGAAATACGGCTGGCTCCCCAAATAGTAATCCGTGGATGGAAAGGGTTGTTTTCTTTAAGCCAGTCGGCGAGGTATTTTGTTTTTATCCGGTAAAAAGCAGAATCGCTGTAAATCGGATTTGTTCGGGTGAGCCGTGTATCAGAATCATGCCATTTAAGGATGGTTTCAGGTAGCTTTTTAATCCTGACCCCTTTGCTTAACCATCGCAACCACATTTCATAATCCTCAGGGAAATCCCCATACTTGTACATTCCATGTTTTTCGGCCACTTCCTTTCTCCACATGGCCGAAGGGTTGGGGATGGGTGATTCGATAAAGCGGCTGTTCAGGATTTCCTGATAGGTTTGAACAGAATTTACCCATTCCACATATCGGGCAAAGCCTTTGGTGTTTTCCGAATGGGGAATATGCTCCACAAGACCGGATACAGCACCAAAATCAGGATTGGAGTCCAGAAAGGCTATCTGAAGTTCCAACCGCTTTGGGAACGACCAATCATCGGCATCCATGCGGGCGATGTATTTGCCCTGCGCTTCCCGTGAGCCTGCATTGGATGCAAACATCACTCCCTGTTCCTTTTCATGGACAAGGATAAACCGTTTGTCTTTTTCAACCCACGCTTTTGCAATCTCAACACTGTTATCGGTAGAGTTATTGTTGATGAGTATGCATTCAAAGTCGCCCAGGCTTTGCGAAGCAATACTCTCAATTGCCCTTTTGAGTGTATGGCCTGCATTGAAAAAGGGCAGTATTACTGTGACTATTGGCATGGCTGTTTTCGTCAAAATCTAATATTTGCCTCAAAAGTATGGAAAAACAATTTATCGGGTTTACGACAAATTGCAACACCTGAATTTGGTCAATGATAATGCCGCACCTACGGTGCTTGGTGAAACCACTGAACAACAACTACCATAATCATGCACCGATGGTGCATTCCCACATCCCACAAAAATCCATAGAGACTGAATCAACAGGGACATCGCAAAAGCATCGTAGATGCGGTATTATGGTAATAGAATAGGTAAATTGATAGGGGTGAAGCCCCGTAATCTTTAACATAGGGCGAAGTGTAACGAAGCCCTATGTTTTGAATAGGGGTCGAATTAGGGCTGAAAGTCCAGAAGCCTTATATTTGCGACCAGACAGCAATCCCAATCTAAGATTTTAATCCATTTCTTTATGAAATACCTTATCTTTGACACCTCAAAAACAACCTATGATTGAAGCTGTAAATATCCACAAATCTTTTGGTAGCCTCGAAGTCCTTAAAGGGATCGACCTGAAAATCGACAAAGGGGAAATCGTTTCCATAGTAGGGGCTTCCGGTGCCGGGAAATCCACTTTATTGCATATTATCGGAACTTTGGACCATGCCGATAAAGGCAAGGTGATGATAAACGAAGTTCGTCTTCAGCAACTGAACGAAAAACAAATTGCCGAATTCAGGAACCAGCATATTGGTTTTGTTTTCCAGTTCCATCACCTCTTACCGGAATTTACGGCTCTTGAAAATGTTTGTATCCCGGCTTTTATTGCAAAAAAGAACAGCAACGACACAAGGAGGAAAGCATCAAAGTTGTTGGAATTCCTGAACCTTGGTGACCGCTTGCAACATAAACCTTCCCAATTGTCGGGAGGGGAACAACAAAGGGTTGCCGTTGCAAGGGCATTGATAAACGACCCCGATGTAATCCTTGCCGATGAACCTTCGGGCAACCTGGATTCGGCTTCTGCTGTTGAACTGCACGATTTGTTTTTTAATTTGAGGGACGAATTCAATCAAACTTTTGTGATTGTGACCCACAACCGTGAACTTGCAGATATGGCCGATCGAAAGCTTGTGATCCGGGATGGGGTAATTTAAAAGGGTACATTCAATCATTATATGGGGTTTTTTGTCAATATATGAAAAATAGCTTTCACCCATTAAAATAACAGTAGAACCTATAATATTATGTGTACACCTTATTTTTATAATAATTATTTTTGCCGCACGTTATTGGAGTTTTGATTTATTTGAAAACCAAAAAATGATTACTTATAAACTCCCTTCTTGAGAGGGGTGGGTGTGTGTCAGGTGTGTCAATCTGAAATCCAATCATTTTTTAGTTTTCCAATACATAATTGAAAAATACCATTTTACCCTATTGCAGAATGATATTGATAAAAACAAATACACTCTTTATTGCCTTTTTACTTGTGATGTCTTTAGGTTCTGCATTTTCGCAAACTGACAAGGAAAAAGCTTATCAGGATGCAATTGCCTCAGCCGATGCCTATTTCAAGAACCAGGATTACATCAATGCCAAAGCCTCCTATCAGTACGCACAAAAACTGAAACCCGACGAGCAATATCCCAAAGATAAATTGCAGGAAACCATCAAACGTTTGCGGGAGAAAATGATGGTGATGGAAGAGTACAATTCCGAGCTTACCGCTGCCGACAAATATTTCAGGCAAAAGGAATACGGACTTGCAAAGGAGAGGTACAAAGCGGCAGCCAAAATCCTCCCCTCTGAAACCTATCCTGTTGAAAGGCTGACAGAAATCGAAAATATCGAAACAGCAGCCAAGAACAAACAAGATTCGTATGATAAGGCCATTGCCGATGGGGAAAAACTGATTACATATAGAAAATATGGCAAGGCCATTGGGGAATTTGAAAAGGCCGCGGCAATTTTTCCCGCAGAAACTTATCCAAAGGAAAAAATCAAGGAGTTGGAGGTCTTGCGCGATGAGGCGGACAAAGCCGATGCAGCCTATGATGAGCTGATTGCCAGTGCCGACAGGCTTTATAATTTAAAATATTATCAAAATGCAAGGGACGATTACGAAAAGGCCCTTGAGGTAAAACCCGGTGAATCCTTTCCTGCAGAGCGGATTAAGGCCATTGATGTGGTTTTGATAAAAAAGAACGAATACGACCAATTGGTGGCCGATGCCGATGAACTTTATATCTCCAAAAGCCTTGATGAGGCCAAATCGAAATATCAGGAATCCTTGAAAATATATCCCGGTGAAAGTTATCCCAAAGGCATGATCGATAAAATCAATACCGCTTTGAATTCGGAAAAAGATCAGGAGGGGTTGTACCAAAAAGCCTTGGCCGATGCCAATACTTTTGTGGAAAACAAGGATTACACAAACGCCATTAGTGAATATGAAAATGCAAGTTCCATAAAACCCAATGAAGTATTGCCAAAAAACAAGATCGAAGAAATAAAAGGCCTGATCGCAAAAGCCGGGGCAGATGAAATTGCCTACAATAAAGCCATCGAACAGGGAGAACGGCTTTTTGGAAGCAAAGATTATGTGGCGGCAAAAACCGAGTTTGAAACGGCAGCCAAGTTAAAACCTGCCGAACAATTCCCCAAGGATCGTTTGAGTGAAATCAATAAAGCTATTTCGGCAAATCAGGAACTTCAGGACCGTTATGACCAGTTTGTTGTAAAAGCTGATGGATACTTTGATGCAGGGGATTATGAGAAAGCAATAACAGAATATAATAATGCACTGGTGATTATCCCCGGGCAGAAATATGCAACAGACAGGATTGCTGAAATAAAGGTGTTGCAGGGTCAGCAGTTCCAAAATGCAAAAAGCTATGCAAGGTTGATTGGTGAAGCAGATAAGTTTTATGAAAAGGAAAATTATACGGAAGCCCGTTTAAAATATGTAGCCGCAAAAGAAACAGACCCTGAAAATGCGTATCCCGAGGAAAAGATTTTGGCGATAGATAAAATCCTTGCCGACCAGCAATCCAATGAGGAAGCCTATTTGCTTGCCATAAAAACCGGGGACGATTTATTTGGGAAAAAGGATTATGAGCCGGCTCTTGCCGAATACCAAAAAGCAAACCAACTGAAGCCGGGCGAAAAATACCCTTCCGGGAAAATTGACGAAATAAACGGTATCCTTGGCAACCAGAAACTGGCACAGGAAAAATATGCCGCTGCCATCGCTTCTGCCGATAAATTTTTTGAGGAAAAGAACTACAAAGATGCCCAAAAGAAATATCAATCGGCCTTGGTTTACGTCCCTGATGCGGAACATGCCACGGCACGCTTGGCCGAAATCAGGTCCTTGCTTACCGAACAAAGTGAACTGGAAACGAAGTATTTTAATTTGCTTTCCGAAGCGGGGACATCCTATAAATCGGGCGATCTAAAAGGTGCAAAAGAAAAGTATGCGACTGCCCTTTTGTTGAAGCCCAATGAACCGGTTCCCACGGAAAAAATCAAAGGGATAGATATTGAAATTGCCGCAAAGGCCGATAAACGAAAATCCTATGATGAGGCCATCGCTGCCGCCGATGCTTATGTGGGGGCCGGGGATTATGCCAATGCCAAACTGAAGTATAAAGAAGCTTCAAGGATCTTGCCGGGAGAACAATACCCCAAAACAAAACTGGATGAAGTGACAGCCCTTGTCATAGCCCTGAATACCGAGCAATCGGCCTACGAAAAAGCCATTGCTTCCGGCGACAGGCTTTTCACGAAGAAAGATTATTCCGGGGCAAAGCTTGAATTTGAAAAAGCGAACAAACTCAAACCCTCGGAAGCCTATCCTTCGGAAAAAATCACCGAAATAGACCTGAAACTTGCCGAACTTGAAGAACAACAAAGATCCTATGACCAAAGCATTGTTTTGGCCGATCAGTTGTTTAACGAAAAAAAATACAACCAGGCAAAACTTGAGTACCAAAAGGCAAGCGGAATTAAACCCGATGAATCTTATCCAGGAAGCCGGACAAAGGAAATAGATGACATAATAGCGAACCAGGCCTTTACGCTTAAATTGTACAATCAGACCATTACCGGGGCCGATCAACTTTTTGATGCAGGGAAATATGACAAAGCAATTGTGGAATATACGCAGGCTTCCGACATGCAGCCCTCGGAGCAATATCCAAAGCAGCGCATTGTGGAAATCAACCAGCTTATTGCCAGTCAGGATCTTCTTGAAGAACAATATTTGGAGGCAATCACAACTGCTGATAATTTGTACAAACAGAAATCCTATGATGAGGCTTTAACCCACTATCAGGAAGCTTCCGGATTGAAGCCCGGTGCAAAAAGGCCGAAAGAGCGCATAACTGAAATATCAACATTTTTGGCAGCAACCCAGAAAGAAGGCGAAGATTATGCGAATGCCATTAAGGAAGGTGACAATTTGTTTACGTTAAAGGATTATGAGAAAGCGAAACTGGCTTATATGAAAGCCGGAAACATCAAAAAGGTCGAGCAATACCCCAAGGATAAAATTGCCGAGATCGAAAAAATAATCCTCCAGCAGAAAACCGACCGGGCAGAATACAATAAGTTGATCGCCGCTGCCGACCGTATGATGGGTTCAAAAGAATACGACAAGGCAAAAGCGAAATATGAAGAAGCCAAAACCGTACTTCCCGAAGAACAGTACCCAATCGATAAACTGGCCGAAATTGCCAAAATAGCCCTTGCAATGGAACTGGAAACCCAGGATAAATACAATAATGCAATTGCGGCCGCTGATGATTTAATGACCGCCAAAGATTATGAACCTGCCACGATTAAATACAAGGAAGCCTTGAAGTTTAAGCCGGATGAGGAATATCCCATACAGAAAATTGCAGAGATCGAACGTCTTGTCACCGATTTTGAAACCTTGAAGGTTAAATATAATAAATTGATTGCGGATGCTGACAGATTGTTCAAGTCAAAGGATTATTCCGGGGCCAAGCCCATTTATGTGGAGGCAGCCGCATTGATGCCCGATGAAACTTATCCAACAACAAAGATCGAGGAAATCAATTTGATTTTTAAGGCACAGCTCGAAAAACAGCAACAGGATTATGATAATGCCGTAGCCGATGCCGATAAGTTTTTTGCGGCACAGATATTCGACAAGGCCCTTGACTCGTACCGTGTCGCAAAACAGGTGAAGCACGAAGAAAGCTATCCCGATGAGATGATCGGGAAAATCATGAAGATACTTGACGAGAATGCAGTACGTGATTTGTTGACCTCGACCATTACCATTGAAGACCAGACAGGGAAAAAGTTTGAATTTGAGCCTGTTTCGATTACCGATCGTAAGAAAAGCTTTATCTATATCAAGGCGAGGAACACTTCCGATGTGGCATTCAAAGTGGTGATGGGTTATGGAAAGGGGAGTTCAAAGAAGGGTGGGATAGTCCTTCCAATTCCTGCCAACCAGAAAATGAAGGAATTCATTATCCCCATCGGAAAGCAATACCAGTGGTTCAACGAAAACAATAACTGGATCAGCCTTACTTCCCAGGGTGGGTCGGTCGAAGTGAAACTCATTAAAATTTCCCGTGGCGAATAAGCTCTCAGGTCGAAGCCGGTATGTACGTGAGCGACCTGACAACATGAAAAAATTGTCGTAATCGTTCTCGCTTAGGGTTTTATTTCAATGATTTGACCACAAAATGTAGTAAGCGTCCACGCTTACGGTTTGTTATTAGCTGTTCCCATATGTCGAAATCGTCCATGCTTGCGGTTTATTTTCAATGATTTGATTTGCATTTTCGATACTTCCGGGTCTCCACTGCCCAGTCCATCATCAACCCGAAAGGCCAGCAAAAATAAAGTTCAATTCTTTAAAGGCATAATTTTATCTTTGCACCGCTTTTTACCGATAAAATATAACAATATGCAATTAAGCGAACAAGAAAAAATACGCAGGCAATCTTTGGATGAGTTAAGGAAACTGGGGATCGAGCCTTATCCCGCCGAGCTTTACGAAGTAAATGCAACGGCAGCCGAAATCCATGAAAACTTCCCAAAAGACAGCAACCTGTACCAGGACGTGTGCATCGCCGGACGTATCATGCAAAGGCGCATCATGGGAGCGGCCTCTTTTACCGAAATACAGGATGCCAGTGGGAAACTGCAATTGTATTTCAAGCGCGATGAGATATGTGAGGGCGAAGACAAGACCCTGTACAATATTGTGTTCAAGCGCTTATTGGACATCGGTGATATTATTGGAGTGAAAGGCTATGTGTTTGTTACGAAGATGGGTGAGATTACCCTTCATGTGAAGGAATTCAAATTGCTGAGCAAATCGCTGAAAGTGCTTCCCGTGGTGAAAGAAAAAGACGACAAGGTTTGGGATGCTTTCACCGATCCCGAACAACGTTACCGCCAGCGTTATCTCGATTTGATCGTAAACCCGGAAGTCCGTCAAAATTTTATTAAACGGGCCGTGATGGTGAATTCCATGCGCGATTACTTGAACACAAAAGAGTACCTCGAAGTGGAAACCCCCATACTTCAACCACTTTATGGAGGGGCAGCTGCTCGTCCTTTCAAGACCCATCACAACACTTTGGACATGACCCTTTATTTGCGGATTGCAAATGAACTTTACCTGAAGCGCTTGATCGTAGGAGGTTTTGAAGGGGTTTATGAATTTTCAAAGGATTTCAGGAACGAAGGGATGGACAGGTTCCATAATCCCGAGTTTACGCAAATGGAATTGTATGTTGCCTATAAGGATTATGAGTGGATGATGGATCTTGTGGAGGAAATGGTGGAGAAAATCGCTATGGACATGCACGGGACAACGAAGGTTCAGGTGGGCGAAAATGAAATTGATTTCAAGCGACCCTGGAAAAGATATACCATGTATGAGGCCATTGAAGCCTATACCGGTGTGGATATCTCAAACATGAACGAAGCCGAATTGGTGGGGCAAGCGAAAAAAGCAGGTGTGAATGTGGACGAGTCCATGGGGAAAGGGAAACTGATAGATGAGATTTTTGGTGAGACGGTGGAAGCCAATTTGATCCAGCCCACATTTATTACGGATTATCCTGTGGAGATGTCGCCATTGGCAAAAAAGCACCGAGGGAAAGAGGGGCTTGTCGAACGTTTTGAGGCCATTTGCAACGGCAAGGAAATTTGCAATGCCTTTTCCGAGTTGAACGATCCCATTGACCAGCGGCAGCGTTTCGAGGCACAACTCGAATTGGGCAAACGCGGTGATGACGAATCCATGGTTTTGGACGAGGATTTCCTAAGGGCATTGGAATATGGTATGCCGCCAACAGCCGGATTGGGCATTGGGATCGATCGCCTTGCCATGATAATGACCAACCAACCTTCCATTCAGGATGTATTGTTGTTCCCGCAAATGCGGCCAGAGAAACAACCCGAAGTTTCCACGGATGAAGATTTCATGAAGATCGGTGTCCCTGCTGAGTGGGTCAGGGTTGTTAGGGAATTGGGGTTTACCATGGTTTCTGATTTAAAGCAATCCAATCCCAATAAACTTTTCAACGACCTGAACGGAAGGCGCAAAAAAATGAAGCTGAATATCCCTCCCTTAAAGATTGAGGATGTGAAAGGGTGGTTGGAGTAAATTACAAAACTCATATCCTGCATTGGCTGTTACCCTCTGATGGGGATAGGCGCAGGTGTCGAATCAAGAGTATTTTACCCTCACCTTAATCCTCTCCCTGGGGAGAGGAAAGACATTGTACTATTTTAGGATATTCTGTATAATAATTTCTTTGGTTACGTAAATTGAATTTCTGCAAATTCAGATAATAAGAAATGTAGTCTAAATATCCTATCCGTATTCTTCCCTCTCCCTGGGGAGAGGGTAAGGGTGAGGTGTCGAAAGATTTTTATTTACCAACATCCTCTGCCATTTCAAGAGGAATCCGAATTGTAGCCACGGTACCGCTTTCAGGCCCGGGTTCATAATTTACTTCGCCATTGATGGTGTCGATACGGCTGGCAATGTTCAATAATCCCATGCCAGGCTTTTTGTTGTTGCTCTGCATCCCTTTGCCATTGTCTTCCAGTATAAGGATCAAATATTTTTTGTTTTTGAAAAGCTGGACGGAAACAAAATCGGCCCCCGAATGTTTGATGACATTGTTCACCAGTTCCTGACAAACACGATAAAGCGAAAGTTCGATTTTTTCGTTAAAGCGACCTTCGGCCCCATAATGCTCAAACCCATATTTTATAGTTGAATATTTAAAGGTTTTGTCCAGCATGTCTTCTATGGCATAAACCAAACCATTTGTACCAAGGACTTTTGGCATCATCTGGTGGGAGATGTTGCGGACTTCGTCCGTTGCCTCGTCCAAGGTTTTGGTTATTTCGGCGAGCTTGTCCAGGTTTTTGCCTTTGTACTCCTTTGAAATGGACTGCCATGCCATTTTCAATCCCCCCAATTGTTGGGCGACCCCGTCGTGCAGTTCACGTGCAATCCGTTTGCGTTCTTTCTCTTCGGCATCAATGCTGGCTTCGAGCAGTTTTTTCCGGTACTTGTTTTTCTCGGCCTCAAGGATCGCTTTCTGTTGTAACCTTTTCCGGTTGTACCATAAAAATGCAATTGCAAGCAATAGAATGATTCCTGTGACTGTCCCGATAATAAATATCTGCTGCCTTTTAATGGTCAATTTCTTAAGTTCATTTTCGACTTTCCACAATTCGATTTCCTGCTCTTTTTTTTCGGTTTCGTATTTTGTTTCCAGTTCCGAGAGCTGTTCGTATTTTTCAATATTATAGATCGAATCATGAACAACATATTGTTTTGATTTATAACCGAGGGCCTTTTTATATTGCCCTGTTTTTTCATATAATCTTGCAAGTTCCCTGTAACATTGGTGTTCAACTTTTAGGATTTTCATCTCCTGTGCAATTACCAATGCTTGTAAATATAGTTTTTCCGCATCTTTGTAATTCGCGTTTTCCAAATAGATATTTGCAAGATTTGCTGAAGTTGCCGCATAGGTATGAAGATCGTTTATCTCCTTTGCCAAATCAATTGCTTCCCGATAGTAGGCGATTCCTTTTTCAGTATTGCCATATTTGCGGTGCAACTGCCCCAGGTTGAGCAATGCTGTGGCAACATTGCTTTTGTAATTGAGCTCTTTGAAAAGGCCGAGGGCTTTTTCCAAATAGGTGATGGCTTTTTCATAATCGCCGGTTTCCTGAAAATTAAGCGCCATGCTCCCGTAAGTCGTCGCCATTCCATAGGAATAATTATAGCGAATAAAAATATCGAGTGCTTTTTCATCATAAGAGTTTGCTTTTTCGTACTCATGGTTCTCGTAATAAACACGGGCCAGGTTGGTATAGCACTGCGACATTTTAATACTGTCGTGTGTTTCCTCAAAATAGCGGACAGCTTTCAACTGGTATTTAACGGAAAGGTCGTATTTCCCGAGTTCCAGGTATGCCACACCGATTTTGCTGTCGAGACGGGCAGAAAGCAAGTCAAAGCCCCCACGTTGGCTGATTCCAAGTCCTTTTTCATAAATGATAATCGCCGAGTCATAATCTGAGTTTCTATAGTAAACAACGCCGATATTATTAAATGCTTCTGCAATTAACAGCGAATCCCCAAGTTTTTTGGCCAGCTCCAAAGCCCGGTAACCGAAAGTTTCAGCTTTTTTATTGTCGGAAGGACCGTATTTCCAGCAAAGTCCATTTAATAGTTTTATCTTTTCTGCCCCATGTTTTTGAGGGAGGAGTTTTTCCAGGCTGTCGAGTTCAGCTTGTTGGGGAAACAAAACAAAAGGCAATAAGAAAAGGGAGAGGAAAACAGGGATTTTCATTGAAGTCGTTTTTTTGGTAAAAGTAGTAAATCATTTAAAAATCTAAATCTACTGAAAACTCTTTGAAATTATTTTTACTTTTGAAGCAATTTGATTTTTCAAGATTTGAAGTAAAAAAATAAGACTATGAAAAGAATAATTCAGTTAACATTTATAACTTTATTAACTTACGGATGTAATAGTTATGTTCAGATATTTGAAACAGGTTCAATAAATACGAAAGTTGAAAACGAGTTTTATATATTTGAAAATGATTCGTTAAAAATTATATATAGCTTTTGGAAACAGAAAGGCTTAATGTCCTTTGCAATATTTAATAAACTTGAAAAACCTTTATATATTGATTGGAAGAAATCCTCGTACATAGATAATTCAGTAAAACTGAATTATTGGGTCAATGAGGAAAAGAAAAATTCTTTTGAATCTTATGGTAGTTATTATTATGATGGTCCACTTTTAATCCCGGGATATGCAAGTAGCAATACTGGTGGAGTTTCGGTTTCGACAACAATTAAAGTTGAAAGAATAACCTTTATTCCTCCCAAGTCAAATTATTACCGCTCGCAATTTTACATCCTTGCAATAAACTATTTCAAACTTGATGTAAAAACTAATTATAACGAGGTTAAAAGAAATGATAAGCCCAAAAAGAAAACAAAGGTTTATGAGAAGTCATTTTCAAAAGAAAATTCGCCCATTTTGTTCAGGAACTTTCTTACATTTTCACTTTTTGAAGATTTTAATACTGAATTCTATGTTGACAATGAGTTTTATATTAGTGCAATAAAGGAAATGGACAGGAAACATTTTGAATACTATAAACAAGACGAAAGCATAAAAGGAGGGAAGTTTTATTTGAAAGACGAAAATGGAAAACCCCTAAAATTTTCAGATTTCAAAAAGGAAAGTTCATTTTATCTTTACATTCCAAAGGGAGCAAGTATTGAAGATCGAAAATAGAAGCCATATTGTATTCCATCTTTTAGTAATAGTAAATGAATTATCGAGAGGAAATTCCAAATATCTTGTATAAATATCGCGATTATTCAAATAAATATAATAAAAGAACTCTATTTGATTTTGAGATATTTCTTGCATCAACATCTATGTTTAATGACCCCTATGAAGGTGCAATTCCATTTGAATATGAACCGGAAGATCTGACAGAGGACAATATTTTTCTGAAATTAAGAGAAGTAGCTACTCAGAAATATCCAGATTGGAGTGAAGATCAGATACGGAAACACTGTTATGAGGCTCAGAAAAGAGATTTGTTAAATAACGATGTACACATCGCTGAACAAAATGAATTAAACAGAAAGAAAATTAATAGAACTTTTGGAATTCTTTCATTAACTGGAAATCCTTTAAATTATTTAATGTGGTCTCACTATGGGAATAAGCATACGGGATATTGCATAGGTTTTGACAAATGTATTCTTAATGACATTGTACAAGGTGTACTAAGTCCTGTTACTTATGACTTGAGGATTCCAAAGCTAAGGTTGTTTGAAAGTATTGGTAATTTTCATAAAAAACAACTTGCAACGAAATATAAAATTTGGGATTATGAGGAAGAGTATCGAATTGTGAAAGGAGATGCTTCAAAACAGGTTATTAAATATCCCAAAGAAATGATAAAAAGGGTTTACTTGGGTTGCAAAATGAAATATCCAAACAAAACTAAAATTATTAGCTTTATTAAATCTAATGATATTGAATGTGAAGTATTTCAACTGACTTTAGATAATCAAGTATTTAAGTTAAACAGTCAAAGAATAAACTAAAGTTTTATTCCACCGTGTTATAAACAGCCAATTAAAGCAATGACCATCAACTGTTGTTTTAATCCTCCAATATCCTCCTGCCCCCAGTTGGTGTTGTCACCAACTGGAACCCATCTGCTTCTTACTAATATTCCAACAACCCCTCAATAGCCGAATAAATCTTATCCGTATTTGGCAAAGTGGCATTTTCGAGGATGCGGTTAAACCCGACGGGTACAAATTCGGAACCTACCCTTTTGACCGGAGCATCCAGGAATTCAAATGCTTCCTCCATAATGATGGAGGTCAGTTCCCCGCCAAACCCGCCAAAGACCTTGTCTTCGTGAACGATCAACGCTTTGTTGGTTTTCTTTACCGATTCCAGGATTGTTTCCTTGTCCAAAGGGATCAGTGTGCGTAAATCAATTACCTCAATATTGGCAAGCTTTTCTTTTGCCGCTTTTTCGGCAGCTTGCAGGCACATATGGGTCGTGTTGCCGTAAGTGATAATCGTAAGGTCGCTTCCTTCACGTCTTATCCTGGCTTTCCCAAAAGGGACTTCAAATCCTTCCGGGACAACTGTTTCGGCTGCCGGGTCGTTGTACAAGGCTTTGGGTTCCAGAAAGAGGGTAGGGCCTTCGGAGCGGATGCTGGAGCGTAGCAATCCCGCGGCATCATCGGCATAGGAAGGGTAAACCACCCGGATTCCGGGGAATGTGGTCAAAGCACCTTCAATGGTCTGTGAATGGTAAAGCCCACCGCCGATATATCCACCTGAAGCCAGCCGGATGGTAACGTTGGGCGAAAACTGCCCGTTCGTCCGCCAGTATTCGTGGGTCATTTCCACGAACTGCTCCATGGCCGGCCAGAAGTAGTCGGCAAACTCGGCACCTTCCACCACAATACGGATGTTTTTGTTGAAACGGCTCATGCCATTGGCTGTCCCCAAAATAAAATCTTCGGCAATCGGGGCATTGAAAACCCGTTCTTTTCCAAATTCCTGTTGCAGCCCTTTTGAAACATTGAAAATCCCACCCTTCTCTTTGTGGGCCATGTCCTGTCCCCAAATGTATGTGTCAGGGTTTCTTCGGAACTCCTCTTTCAGGGTTTCGTTCAGGGCTTTTATCAACCTTGTTTTTTCCCCGCTTTCGTTGTGGAGGCCATCCTTGAATTTTACAGGGACATAAGCCGCTGGGATCAAATGATCGAAAATGGAATCGGGTGAAGGTTTGGGAGCTGCAAGTGCAGCTTTGTGTGCTTTTGAAACATCTTTTTTTATTTCCGCATCAATGGCGTTCAGTTCATCTTCCGTAAAGCGTTTTGCGGCGACCATTATTTTCCGGAAACGGTTCAATGGGTCGGCGGCCAAAGCACAATGCCTTTCGTCCTCGTCCCTGTACAGTTTATGGTCATCGGAATTGGAATGCGAGCCCATCCTTACCGTTGTTGCGTGAACGATGGCCGGCATTTGGTTTTCTTCCACATATTGCTTTGCCTCGGTCATGGTGTTTATCGAATCGAAAACACTTTTCCCGTCACAGAAGAAAATCCGAAGGTTTTTAAACCCCCTGAAATTATCGGCTGCTTTTAGATTGGCCGTTTGGTCGCGTTTCGGAACGGAAATACCAAAGCGGTTGTCCTGAAAAACAAAAATCACCGGGAGCTTTTCGTTGGTGGCCCCGTTGATGGCCTCGTAAACATAGCCTTCCGAAGTGGAAGATTCGCCCTGTGAGCTGATGGCCACGCCTTTGGCCTTATATTTCTTTATCCCGCGTGCCACGCCTGCAGCATGGAGCGTGTGGTTTCCCGTACAGGAAGAAACATTGTGGATGTTCCATTCGGGTTTGGCAAAATGGTTCGACATGTGCCGGCCCGCACTTGCGATATCGGTAGCCTTTGAAATCCCGTTCAGGATTATTTCTTCGGCGGTAAGCCCGGCAGAAAGTACGGTGAGCATATCGCGGTAATAGGGGAAAAGGTGGTCGGCCTTGCGGTCGAAAACCTGGCCGATGGCAAGCTGAATTCCGTCATGGCCCGCATAAGGTGCATGGTAGGACCAGCCAAGGGCCTGCTTGAGGTAATTGGGGGCTTTTTCATCAAGTTGCCTCCCCAAAGACAAGAGTGAATACCATTTCTTTAAGAGTGCTTTTGGGGTCTTCTCGATCGTGTATTTTCTTGTGGAATTCATAATATCTTATATCTAAACTTTTGTGCCTTTATTGAATTTGACACCATAACAAAGTTCATTGTAAAAAGTTTAAATTATTGGCTTAGATAATTGTTGGGTTGGTATTTCGGATTATTTAATGTTGCCTACGGGTTTCTTTCCGGTAACGACAATGATGCAAGCTCAAATAAAAAAGCCATGTTTTATAATTTCCGTTTGGTGATTCCGTTTAAAATTAGGTATTTTTGCCAGAAGCCTGAATTCTTAATCGCAAAGGCTTTTTTCGGGATATTAGCAACCTATAATTATTGACCTGTTGAACACGAATAAATCCATCATATTGAAAACCCTGTTTTGTTTCCTGATGTTTTTATGGTTTGTGCCTTCTTCTTTGAATGCGCAAAAGGTTGGACTTGTATTGAGTGGGGGAGGGCCGCGCGGGGTTTCCCATATCGGTGTCCTGAAAGCCCTTGAGGAAAATGGGATCCCCATTGATTATATTTCGGGGAGCTCGATGGGGGCAATTATCGGGGGATTGTACGCCAGTGGCTATTCGCCCGAAGAAATCGAGAAAATCGTGGCATCCGATAAAATGCAGGAATGGATTGCCGGTGGGATTACGAGTAAATACCGCTATTATTTTAAACAGCCCGATGCCAATGCTTCGTGGCACCTTTTCAAAATCGCCATTGATTCCGTGTTGCGCCTTACCATTCCTACGGATATCAGTGCGCATTATGAACTCGATTATGGTTTTATGAACCTGTTTGCCGGTGCCAGTGCGGCATCTTCTTATGATTTTGACAGCCTGATGATCCCTTTTCGTTGCGTGGCTTCTGATATTGCCGAAAACAAACAAGTAGTCCTGCGCAGCGGTGAGCTGGGAAAAGCCGTTAGGGCATCTTCCACGTTCCCGTTTTTTTTCAACCCCATTTCCATAGATGGCAAATTGCTTTTTGATGGTGGCATGTACAACAATTTTCCCGTTGATGTACTTATTGATGAATTTTTGCCGGACGTGATCATAGGCTCTAAAGCGGCTTCCAATTATGGCCCTCCCAAAGAGTTCGACCTGATTTCGCAGGTGCAGACCATGTTGATGAGGGACACCAAGTATTCCGTTGATACTTCCCTCGGGGTTTTGATAGTCCCCGAGTTGAAAACAGTGAGGGTGACCGATTTCTCGAATACCAGAGCCTTTATCGATTCGGGCTATATTGCCACCCTGCGGGCAATCCCCGAAATAAAGAAAAAGGTCGCAAAAAGGCTAAGCCCTTCTGAAATGGACAGAAAACGCAAAGCTTTTTTACAGAAAAAACCCCCATTGATCGTAGGTGATATCGAAACAAAGGGCTTGACCGAGAGGCAGGATATCTATGTCCATAGATTATTCAAGGGAAACAAAAAGAACGGTGAAAAGGAAGCGGGCGATTTTCCGGAAGGAATGACAATGGATATGATAAAGCCTTTGTACTATAAATTATTGGGTGATGAAAACGTGGATTATGTTTATCCCAACCTGGTTTTCAACAAGGAGACGGGAAAATATGACTTTATCCTTGATGTGAAAAAAGAAAAGCGTTTTCGTGCCGAACTCGGTGGTTTGGTTTCCTCAAAGGCCATCAATGAGATATTTTTTCAGATGCAGTACAAAAGCTGGAGAAAAAACGCACTTTGCATTACAGGAAACATGTACCTTGGGAGTTTCCACAATTCGGGCTATATGAACGCACGGATGGATTTTCCGGGAAAATTGCCCTTTTATGTTGATATGTCCTACACATTGAACGGTTGGAATTATTTCAAGACCAAGACCTATTTTTTTGAAGACATAAAGCCCATTTACCTTATACAGAACGATGCTTTTTATAAAACTTCCTTTGGGGTACCTGTGGGAAGGGCAGCGAAAATTTCTGCTGAGTTTTCGACTGGAAGGAAAAAGGACAAATATTACCAGACAAACCAATTCACCCGGTTAGATACCACTGATGTTACCTATTTTGATTTCAACAGCCCGGCCATCGTTTTTGAATATAATTCCTTAAACCATAAACAATATGCCAACAATGGCACCTATTTTAGTTTGAGCGGGAGGTTTGTTTATGGGGAAGAAGAAAACATTCCAGGATCCACATCTGTTGATACCAGTACGTTTAGTGCGATCCATAGGTAAGGATGGTTTACGATAAATATTTGAACACAAGCACAAAGGTGAAATTTGGTTTCTCGGTTGCGGCCACATTTACCAATCAGACAGCTTTCAATAATTATGCTTCCACTATCCTTGCCGCACCTGCATTTGAGCCCGTACCGGAAAGCAAAACGATTTTCCTTCCCCAGTTTAGGGCTTTTAATTATGTGGCTGTAGGTGTAAAAATGGTTGTGCCCATTGTGAAGAACCTGAATTTCCGCCTTGAAGGATATGGTTTTCAGCCCTTCCAGGAAATCCTGAAAGATGAGGACAACAAAGCTGCTTTTGGCGAGGACTTTTCATCACGTTATTTCATTGGTTCGGGTAATTTGGTCTATCATGCACCGTTCGGCCCCTTGAGCATGAGCATGAATTATTTCGACAGTGCCGAAGAGCCCTGGTCATTCAGTATCAATATTGGATATATTATTTTCAATAAGAGACCTTATTAATACCATGTTCCTAATTCCAAACATTCGTATTGTCATGCTCCTGCATAGAGGAGGAAGCATATATTAAATATTGATAAATAGGTTGGTGGTTTTAAATAATTTATATTTTTGCAAGCCTTAAAAAAACAGTGAAGAAACTTACAGTCAAATGACTGATTCTATTCAATATGTGAATTTAATTTTATTATGGAAACAAAAGATCAAACAAATCAAAACCCTGAGGAAAAGTTCACGCATTCCCAGGCGGAGAATTCCCAATCTGCTGATAACGCAGAAGCTAAAACAAAGAAAGACACACAGGAACCTGTCAAAGAGCAGGATGCTAATGACTTGATCGATGAGAATAAAGAAGGGGAAGCTCCCATGGAAAAAGCCGGAAGCAAAACAGAGGTTTCAGAAGAACCAGAAGTTGTTGAGAAACCGCCGAAGGAAGAAAGCGAAATTCCATCCGAACCTGCTGTGGACAAGGTAGAAGAAAAAGGCGAAGTTAAAGCTGAACCTGATCCCGTTGAGGACATGGTAGAAGAAAAAGGCGAAGTTAAAGCTGAACCTGATCCCGTTGAGGACATGGTAGAAGAGAAAGTCGAAGTTAA
>JAADJA010000211.1 GCA_013151015.1 Chlorobiota bacterium | reverse complement strand
AGATTCACTTGCGTTTCCCTCTTTTCTTGACGGAAATGTTAAATAAGTTTCTGCATAAAAGAAGGTCGCCATCTTTTTTATGATCCGCGAGAAATTCCCACTTTTTTTCTTGAAATATGGACTCAGCCACTTATAAATGCCTTTCCCATTATGGGAAATTATTCCCTGTTTTCAGGGGAATTCCAGGCTAAACTATTAGTTCCAACAAATATTCAAATAATAATCGCGTTGGTATATTACTATCCAGTTTGTTCAGATGGTCTTGCACATTGGGCTATTGAAGGAATTAATGATTTTTGCGTGTCATTCATAACAGCCAACTTTCGTAAGGTCCGTATTACAATTTTTATTTTACTAGTTGGTGAACCATATCGGCCAGCTGTTTTGTCAGCATTTTTCTCTCGTATCGTGCAACTTTCGACGGATCGGGCTGTTCCAACTGTAATTGATCGTTTATCCACAACTTGTATAATTTTTTAATCCTTGACTTCAGACCTTCTTTATCGTGGGGATCAATCATAGGTCCGGCCTTTGTTTCGGCCAATATTTTTGCCGCGTCCCCATCAGGAGGCCCGATGGCTAACAGGGGTCTCCCCGAAGCAAGATAATCAAATAGTTTGCCGGTTACGATTCCTTTATTATCAGGAACGTCAGGAATAATAAACAGCAAAATACTTGTCTCGTGCATATAGTCAATTGCTTTTGTATGAGGAACGTAGTTGTGGGTGTCGGTCAGGCTCATTAAGCTAGCATTTTTCAAGGAATCCATAACACATGGGTGAATATTCCCAACGAATACCAGCTGCAATTGGGATCGGAACTTCTGGTCTTCGTTTATCAATTCTGATATAATCTTCCACAAACCCTGAATATTCTGATTGGTCATCAAATTACCAACGTATGTAATTCTAAATTTGTCTCTCTGTACCTTCAAACTTCTACCGGAAAAGTCGTTGGCATCAAAGCCGTTGGGAATTGTCCTACATTCTGGGCGTTTTACCAAAGATGTTAATTGGTCAGCAATGGCCGAACTCACCGTGACTACTGCATTTGCGGTCATGAGTACTCTTTTCTCCAACCGTTGATCAATTATTAAGGCAACCTTTGATCGCGGCTGATCCTGATAATAGTATATTTTCGTCCAGGGATCTCGAAAATCAGCTATCCAAGGAATCTTTAGATATTCACTTATCTTCAACGCGGCGAGATGTAAAGAATGAGGAGGACCGGAAGAAAGGATACAATCAATTTTATTTCCCTTTGCTAATCCTATACCGGCTTTAATAAAAGGACGAATCAGAAATCTCCGGCCATCAGGAACGAACAGGTTTAATCGTACCCACCGGGATATCTTACCGGTTAGCGTTGTTCTATCACTGCTTAATATTCCGACCGGTATTTTCTCCTGCTTTGATTTTCCCGTTAAAAAACGAAAAAGATTATACGGCTCCCATCCCCTTACTCTTTTTACAGTTATTCCTTCGGGTATTTCCTTCAATAAAGATTCATCGAGGGCAGGATAATCACCATCTTGAACCGTCAGAACGATGGGCGTTATACCAAATTCAGGAAAATATTTAACAAACTTTAATACCCTCTGTACTCCTGGTCCACCAGCCGGAGGCCAATAATACGTAATAATTAATATCTGGATCATTAGTTATCCAACATCCCTCACTTTGAAACAACAAAAAGCGAACCCAAAGTAGTTATTTCCCGAACTACCGGAATTCTTGACAGAGGATTTTTAACACATTTCCACCCAAATCTTCTTTCATAACAAGGACGAATTATATAAAGATCTTCCTGTTCAATATGAAAACCGATTTGAGTTAACATTCGTTCCATCCGTGAAAGGGAAATACGAAGCTTCTTGATTGTTAATAAATTTTCGATTCTTTTTTCCGGTTGAGAAAGTAACCTTAAATAAGATTTATAGAGGGGAACCGGTAATAGATAGAGATAAGGCAACTTTCCGAATTTATTTGTTACGACTTGCTGGTGACCTGCAAATGGTGAATATTTAGGTGGAAACGATAAAAACAGCTTCCCGCCTTTTGTTAACAAGTCATAAACAATATTCAAAGCAAATCTTTTATCTTTAAGATGCTCAATCACATCCCTGAGGATAATATAGTCTAAACAATCCGGGATTTTATCTTTATACATTTCAGGAGATAAAAAATCACCCAATAAAAACGTTATACCCTTTTTACTGTCCATTTCCAGAGCATTCCGATAACGACTGGGGGAATATTCCAGTCCGAAGCATTGAGCCCCCTTCTCTGCGAAAAAATGCAATCCGCCGCCTTCGGCACAACCAATCTCCAAAACTTTTTTACCAGCGTAGTCGGGACATCCCCAATATTCATGAATAACATGCCCGGAGTACCACAATTGTTCCTCGAACATTTTTTGATGTTTCACATCCATTGGTTATATGAACTTTTCAGGTGCCAACAAAAATTCTTTCCACGGGAAGGGGTTCACCGGTCTATTATTGATTGAGCATATATATCCCAACTCAAATTTGCCGCTAACTTGGAAATATTTTCCCGGTTGATAGGTTTGTCAAGGGCCAAAAGCATGGTTTGGCTCATCGAATCAATATCATCAGGTTCAGCTAAATAACCATTAATACCTTCTTTAATAGTTTCTTCGAAGTGTCCAACTTTCGTTGCCAATATCGGCAGGTTGAAATTATAAGCAATCGATTCCACTCCCGAGGGGGTCGCAGTCAAATAATATAACACCAAATAATCGCTAACCTGAAAATATATATGGACATCTTCATTAGGAATAAATTCATTTACTACTACGACATGATCATCAATATCAAGTTTAGCAATCAAATCCAGGGGCCGGTAATCACTGTCGTCCCGTTTTCTCAATAACAGTTTTTTGGCCAAACCAAAAATGTAATTTTTAAGTTTTGTTGTCCATAAATCGCTGTCCAATGTCTGCCAAAATGATTCACCGACGATCAACAGTGAAATATCCGTTCTCTTTTCAAGTGCTTTAGCAAAGGCACGTATTACATTGTGCAAACCTTTATATTCCCTGATAAATCCGAAGAATAAGAAAACATGGGTATTCAAACCCAACTGCTGTTTATATTTTACTTTGTCAAACGTTTCATCCGGTACAAACATATCATAGACAGGGTGAAACAATTTGATGACCCGGCAACCGGGTTCGATATTTCGTTTCGACCCCTTATCTTTTTCAAATTTCCTCTCCGGGAACAAGGTAGAAAGCTCACGAATTGTTTTTTCGGCATGGACAATGTAAGTATCGGCATTACTGATCCCGATACTCGTCAATAAATTATCAATTACACTGCCTTCTTTCTGAATTACGAAATGCAAATCAAAAAGAATTTCGGCTCTGATGGCTTTTTTTATCCGCCTGACAACCCAACCATACGGCAATCCCTGTATAGCTATTGCCCACTGGAAAACAATTAAATCCGGGGCAAGTTTTATTAACAAATCAGCGGTTTTTTCCCACGAAATAGGGTTATTATAATTCAATACATAGTGTACAACAATATCGGTCCCCGCAAGTTGGTCTGCCTTGCTTTTTCTATCAATAAAATCCCGGGGAATAATCGATGGATATTGCTGGGTCCAGGATACAATATGGACTTCGGTCTCATCGATTCTATCAAATGCTTTGGCCAGGGAAGTGTTATAATTGGCAATACCACCTTTAAATTTCGGACCCGGTCCAAAACACACTATTCTTTTCATGACAGCTATTTAGCGCATCTTTTCAGTGCAGCTTCGTATACCCGATACATACCTTCCCGAAGACTAATTTTGGGCTTCCATCCGAATTTTTCAAACACCAATGACATATCCGCATAACGGGAATGGACTCCCACCGGTTTATCCAGTAATGGTTTGATCGTCGGTTTGTACCCGGCAAAATCCGTAAAAACTTCAATAAGTTCAAGAAATGTAGTCAGATGACCGGATCCAATATTATAAGCTGAACCATCTTTAACATTATCCATGAGTAAAAACATGAAATCAAGAATATCATCAATATGCACGAAATCGCGACCCTGTTTTCCCGTTCCCCAAACCTCGAACGGGTTTTCTTTTGCCGCGGCTCTTGCGGCTATGGCAGGTACCGGATAAGACGTTTCCTGATCTTCTCCATACCCGGAAAATGGTCGGATACAGACAATGGGTATATCATAATGTTTTGCCGCTATCTGCGCCAGAAACTCACCGGTTAGTTTCGTCCACCCATAGGTCATATCGGGAACTCCCAAATTCTTTTGGAAGTCAATATCGGATTCTTTTAACGCAACGGCACCTTGTTGTTTCTGAAGATTAGTAGGGTAGGCCGCACTTGAAGATGGGTATAGGACCCGTTCCGGGCGATGTCTTGTGATCCAATAAAAAAACTCGGCATCGATTGAAAGATCGAGTCCCACCAGCATCGGATCACCTTCAATATTCATGCGTCCGCCCACTATGGCGGCAAAGTGATATACATCGGCGAATCTTTCGAAATCTATTCGATACGTATCCTGGATAAATCCGGGATTCTGTTTCATTTTAAACAGCAATTCTCTGAAATCACCTTTCCAAAAAAATAACTGTTCCTCCTCACCAAATATTTCTATGTCCTTGTATTTTCGTGATGAAGAATAGTCTAACCACTCTTTAGGGTGCCTGCCAATCGATAAGTCATCTACCATAAAAATCTTATCTTTTGTGGTGCTCACCAGTCTTTTCACTAAATTCCGTCCAACGAATCCACAGGCCCCTGAGACTAAATGTATTTTCATTTCATAATTCCCACATCTGTTTTATGCAAAAACTTCTCCTGAATCAGTCCAAATGAAATTTGTGGCCGAAAAAGCGTCCCCAGCCACCTTACTATGTATAATATTTATTGGTTAATAACAACAAGACGACCACGGGATTATTCATTTCTACGGATAAAGAGTATTCAGTCTTTTGACAAAGGTGTTAATGTTTGGTCCTTTAACTTGAATCGTCCGCAGATGCTGATACCCGATTTATCAAATTCCAATCGTCGGCCCTTTTTATCCACCCATCCTATGATTCGACCGGGATTTCCAACCACCAAGGCGTGGGCCGGAACATCCTTGGTAACCACGGCTCCGGCGCCGATGAAAGCATACTCTCCAATTGTCACACCACAAATAATGGTAGCGTTTGCCCCAATCGAAGCACTTTTTTTAACCAAAGTTCGTTCATAAAACTGACTCCCACGCTGCGGAAATTCAGACCGGGGACGATTTATATTGGTAAAAACCATGGATGGACCACAAAAAACATAATCCTCCAGTACAACCCCCTCATAAACCGAAACGTTATTCTGAATTTTTACCTGATTACCAATACGAACATTGTTGGCTACATAAACATTTTGGCCGATACTGCAATTGCTACCGATTTTGGAACCGGATTGTATATGTGAAAAATGCCATATTTTCGTACCCTTGCCAATCTCGCATCCTTCATCCACTACAGCCGTATCATGTACAAAATAAGGACTATTATCCATCTTAGCCGGGTTCTTTTTTTCAAGACTCTTCTGGGCAGTTTCCAGGACCTGTAAAACTTCAATGCCGTTTTGACCATCGGTTTTCGGTTGTCGTCGATGTTCGATACATTCGATAAAATGCAAACATTCCTTACGCAAAGGTTCCTCATTCGAAAACGATACGGGACTCCCGGCAGATCGGACAACCTTAGGTGCCCCATCAACAATGTCGACACGTTGATCGTATAGCAATAATTTGTTTTCTATTGCTGTATCGTTAAACACTATCATTTTTTTATTGCCTATAACTACCAGACGATGTTCCTTAAAAGGGTGCAACCAACTGACATGAATATGAGCCATAGCTCCTGACTTGAACTTCATTACAGTCATCGTCACATCCTGAATATTCGGTTGTAAATAGGCTTCTCCCATTGCCTGCACCTCCACTGGCGATTCTCCCAACAACTCCAATATTACCGAAATATCATGGGGCGCAAAACTCCATAAAATATTCTCCTCCTGGCGCACTTTTCCCAGATTAAGACGATTGGAATAAATATACAGAACCTTACCTAAAACACCTTTCTGAATATATTCCTTAATCTTTCGTATGGCCGGATGAAACAATAACAGGTGGCCAACCATTAATATCCTGGATTTTTCCGTAGCCAGTTTGTGTAACTTTTTTGCGTCGGAAACATTTAACGCCAACGGTTTTTCAACCAAAACATCCTTATCATATTCGAGAGCTTCAGATGCCAATTGGAAATGTGTTTCTGCATTTGATGCAATTACAATTCCTTTTATTCCAGGGTCCTCCAAGACCTCCCGATACGTTAGTGTTGTTTTCACCCCCGGATAATTCTTTTGAATATTATTTAGTGTTCCCGGATTGGTGTCACATACTATAGACAAACACCCCAATTCATAAAAATTCCGAACATGGTTCTTTCCCCAATGACCAGCCCCAACCACTGCAATAAATTTTTTGTCCATTCTTATCATCCCGTTGTTGTTTCACCTGAAGCAATAACCCGTTTCACCCGGTGCTCATTCCCCTGTTGGTTGCGGACAATCATTTCGGCGATCAAACCCACTGAAAAAAACCACAGTCCCAGC
>JAADJA010000089.1 GCA_013151015.1 Chlorobiota bacterium | reverse complement strand
CTACCTGCTTTGATAAAGCTGTAACCTACCCCAACCGAAGTATAGAAATAAGCATCGTTCTTTTGGCCACTAATATATCCATCCAGTTTATCCGAGTCAAACCAACGGATTGTTGATTCAAGGTTAATGTCCCAACGATCATTCAGTCTAATATCTGCACCAATTCCAGTAGGGATCATCGTTTCCGTTGTTCCGGGAAAGCCTTCGTTAACAGGTTGTGGAGGATCGGTATCCTTAAAATACGCCTGTGAGTCAAAATTCACAAGTCCGATACCTGTCGTTCCATAAATGTTTATTAAACGAGGTTTATAACCAAAAAACAAATTGGAGAAACTAATGGTAGTCCCCAACATCATCTCAGACAGACTCGTCTCAAAATACATGTTTTTGGAATCCACGCCACTCTGCCCTTTCAAAGGTGCGGCATTATAGGCTCCAAATATTCCAAAAACAGGGCTAATGTGTTTACCAAGCCTCAATCCAAAACCATACTCAATATCATCGCTTGACAACATGGCACCGTGCCATTTTCCTCCTTGGATATCACCATATGACTGGACAATACCGCCATTCACATTTAAATACCATTGATAGGTCAATTTGTCACTGCCCTCCTCCCGGTTGGCGTTTTGTGAAAACAACACACTCGGAATTGTAAATGCGAGTGCGATTAAAAAAACTTTTGCTACAATCTGATAATTTTTTTTCATAATGCTAACATTTTCTCTTTAAACTATTTTCTTATTTTAATTTCCTCAAATTTATTGAAACTTTTTGACAATTCCAGTGTATAACACAGGTTTATTTGCTTAAACTTTTGTCAAAAATAATAAAATTTCTTTTTCAAAACTTTTTTTGCTGCTTTTTTTTTGCATTCCCTTTTCCCAATGAATGACCGAAGTAAAATATCTCCCTTGTTATCTGCAACTTAACGCATTTTCAGCAGACTTATGAACACCTAAATATTAAAAACTATTTGATCACCTTAGTTTATTAGGGATACCAATGCTTTAGGCGGTTTTCAATATCTATGCCAGCTCACCTATACCCTTAATATACCATTGGTTATGAAAACATGTACTTTCTTTCCATATTCTATATATGGCCGTTTTTTCCCATTTTGGGATTATTTTATTTTTCCCATAAAGAATAGGATTTCCCCATGCAAACACTTGAGAAAAGACGATATTTCACAAAAAGTGTTTCGTCAGGGAAAATTGATACGGGTAATGCCAATTGGATAATCCTGGAAAACAACGGATATTATTTTTTCGTAATCCTCTTGCCTGTTTACAAAATCAATATGTTCCGTATCAATAATCAGCACCCTTGTTGATTTCAGGGTTTTAAAATGTTCAAAATAACTCCTCTGGATATTGTCAAGGTATGAAAGTTCGATATCCTTTTCATAATCCCGTGCCCTTTTTAAAATATTTGATTTGAGATGCTCTGGTTTAAGGTAAAGGTAAACAAGCAATTCGGGCTTTGGCAGTGAAGAAGTAATAATTTTGAACAATCTTGAATATAGTGCATATTCATCCTGTTTCAAGGTCTTCCGCGAAAAAATCAATGATTTATCGATAAAATAATCAGCCAGGATAAAAGAAGAAAACAATTCGGTTTTAGAAAGGTCCTCCTTCAGTTGATGGTAACGATCGGCAAGAAAGGACATTTCCAATGGGAAAGCATATTGGTCAGGCTCTTTATAAAACTTTGGCAAGAAAGAGTTATCCTTGAACCTTTCAAGGATTAATTTTGCATTTTTATCTTTTGCCATCATTTTTGCAAGGGAAGTTTTCCCTGCTCCAATGTTCCCTTCGATAGCGATATAGTTATAAGACACCGTTCAAGTTAATTAATTTCAATTTTCCCCAATAATTCAACTTTTGATTTATCGCTACAGTTTTCGGCTATTGCATCAAGGCGTTCATTTAAAACCGGATGGAAGAAGTCGCCCACAACTTCAAGCAAGGGGATAAGGGCAAACCGCCGCATGTGGAGCCGCGGATGTGGAATCTGAAGCTGATCCATATCCACCCTCAGATCATCATAGAACAATATATCAATGTCGATCGTCCGTGATTCATAATGGCTGGGCCCCCTCACACGTCCAAGTTGATTTTCGATTTTCTGCAATCCATGCAAAACATCCAAAGGGCTCAATGTGGTCTCAACTGAAATTACCTGGTTCAAAAAAAGATTTTCACTTTTAAATCCCCAGGGATCGGTCTGATATAAAGATGAGCATTTGTCAACAATACCAACACTTTCACCAATCGCATCAACGGCATTTTCCAGTATTTCTACCCTGTTGCCCAAATTACTCCCCAATAATAAAATTACTTTGCTCATTTCTTTTCGAATGAAATAATTGGCAAAAGTATATTTTTTTATTTTAGTTTGTTACATTAACCTTAATTCGCTATTATTGCATCAAAATAAACTTCTGACACACTAATTAACTTCAAAATAAAATGAAAGATTTCTTCAAATTTATGTTCGCCTCAATGTTGGGCTTTTTTCTTAGTTCAATCATTTTGTTTCTTCTCCTTATGGGGCTCATCATGTCCCTAATCGCTTTTGCACAGCAAGAAGAAGTCGCGGTAAGCAACTCGTCCCTTTTGCAAATCAAACTTAATTATGAAGTACAGGATAGGTCAAACAACGACCCTTTTGCTGATTTTACGGGCTTTGGTTCGTTTAAAATCAATCCCGGTTTAAACAAGATATTGAAATCCATTGATAAAGCCAAAGACGATGACAGGATCAAAGGGATTTACCTGAACCTTGGCGACCTTCCTTCCGGCCTGGCGACCATTTCCGAAATAAGGAAAACCCTTAAAACTTTTAAGGAATCTGGAAAACCTGTTTATACATATGGTAATATGCTGTCCCAAAAAGCCTATTTCCTCGCAACGGTTTCTGATAAGATATTCCTGAACCCTGAAGGTTCGATTGATTTCAGGGGATTCAGCTCCCAGGTCTTGTTTATCAAAGGCCTGTTGGAAAAATTGGAAATCGAACCGCAGGTTATACGGCATGGCAAATTCAAGAGTGCCATCGAGCCCCTTATCCGAACTGATATGAGCGAGGCAAATAAAGAACAAACCTTGAAATTCGTTGGTTCCATGTGGGACAATACAGTAAACAGTATCTCCGAATCAAGAAGCATTACCAAGACTTACCTCAATTTAATTGCCGATAGCCTGATAGCACAAAATCCACAAAAGGCCCTCTCACTTCATTTAATTGACTCGGTACTTTATTTCGACCAGTTTTTGAATTTCCTTGCAGGAGAAATTGATGTTGACAATATCAATAGGGAGAACCTGATAAGTTTGAATGAATATGTCGATGCAAAGGTCAAATCGAAGAAAAGGAGCAAGAATAAAATTGCCGTTATTTATGCAAGTGGCAATATTGTCCAGGGTGAAGGTGAAACAAATAATATAGGCGGGGACAAAATAGCCAGGGCAATCAGAAACGCCAGGTTAGACAAATCAATAAAAGCTATTGTTTTACGTGTAAATTCACCGGGGGGCGATGCACTTGCTTCCGATATTATCTTACGGGAAGTTAATCTGGCCAAAGAAGAAAAGCCTGTTGTTGTTTCCATGGGAAACCTGGCAGCCTCGGGCGGATATTATATTTCGTGCGGTGCCGATAAGATTTTTGCAAGCCCGTCAACGATTACGGGTTCCATTGGCGTATTTGGGGTAATCCCAAATCTTGAAAAGTTTTTCAATAACAAAATGGGAATTACCTTCGATGGTGTAAAAACCAATGAGAACGCTGACTTTATTTCCGCAACAAAACCACTTACAAAATACCAATATGATTTGATCCAGATGGAGATCGAGCGGGTTTATTCTACCTTCTTAAAGCATGTGGCCAAAGGGAGGAACATGACCACCGAACAGGTTGACGAAATTGGGCAAGGAAGGGTTTGGAGTGGTTCCGATGCCATGGAAATTGGTTTGATCGATGAGTTTGGCGGTTTGGACGAAGCACTTGAAGAAGCAAAGGACCTTGCCAATCTGGAGGATTACCGCATTGTCGAGCTTCCCAAACAAAAAGAACCCATTGAACAGATCATGGATGATTTAATGGGAAAAACAAGGATTAAACTTTTGCAAAACGAACTGGGAAGCAATTATAAATATTATCGGTTCCTGAAAGAAGTTGAAAACATGAACGGGATCCAGGCACGCTTGCCCTTCGAAGTCGAGATTTATTAGAGAAACACAATCTCCTTTATTACATCTTTGCCTACAGTCTGGTTCAGGTTTTCCAAAAGCTTGCTACGGGCATACATCAATTCGTTCTTAAGTGCGGGCGAATCGAGTTTGATATATAGTTTACCTTTTGATATCCTTATTCTTTCGGTGTGATTCGCAATCATTTTCCCAACAACGGCTTCCCATGAACCTATCAGTTTGGCTTCGTTGATCCCATCGTTCAACCTATAGGTAGCGAGGAGTTCCTTGATAACATCTTTTAACAAGCGGTCGTTGGTGTTTTTCAATTTGCAATATTTATTAATTTAATAGTCTGTTTGCAAGCGTTTTGATCAGGAATCAGGAAACAAATAGATTATTCAAATTCCTACCCCTCCACCCCTTCCAGAAGGGGACTATGGTATTTTTTTCTGGTTCCCAATCATCAAAACAAAATTCGTTTTAAACGACAACAAGCAATACAAATTAATCTTTTGGCGTGATTTCAGAAATACCACCTTCGATTACCTTAAATATTTTATGATCGATATTCACCTGCTTAAAAATACTCTCGACCCTTTGCTTCTGTGTATCCGTAATAAAAGCCTGGCCAAAATTATCCCTCCCCATCAGTTCGATTATCTGTTTCACCCGGTTCTCGTCCAGCTTATCAAAAATATCATCCAACAGAATCACAGGCTTAAAACCTTTTTTGTCCCTTGTATATTCAAATTCAAATTGCGCCAGCTTAATGGCAACCACAAATGATTTCTGTTGTCCCTGGGACCCAAACTTTTTTACGGGAAACCCATCAATGTTAAAAACCAGGTCGTCCTTATGGATCCCGCTTGTTGTATATCTTGCATATCTGTCCTTTTCAAGCGAAGAAGAAAGCAAATCACCCAGACCTTGTTCATTCAATTGGGAACGATAATCAATCGAAACCGTTTCCTTCCCTCCGGTGATAAAATCAAAATACTTTTGAAACAAAGGTAAAAAATCCAGCAGGAATTCCTTTCTCCCCGAAAATATTTTCTCCCCATATCGAATCAATTGCACATTCCAGATTTCAAGGGAAGAAGTATCGAAATAATTGCCTTCGGCAAATTTCTTTAACAGGATATTTCTTTGCAAAAGCGCTTTGTTGTAGGCAATTAAATCTTCAAGGTAAACTTTGTCAAACTGTGAAATAACCGAATCGAGGTACCGCCGGCGAACTTCGCTCCCTTCATTGATCAAATCCCGGTCATATGGTGAAATCATCACCAAAGGGTAAAGACCAATATGGTCGGCCAAGCGATTGTATTCCTTATCATTTAACTTGAACTGTTTTTTATGGTTCCGTTTCTGGATACAGGAAATATCATCCCCATGGTTGTTGTTTTTCTGATAGGTTCCATGAATGGCAAAAAATGGGGCATCGTGCAAAATATTCTGGTAATCAATTGTATTAAAATAGCTTTTACAAAAAGACAAATAGTGGATAGCATCGAGGATATTGGTTTTCCCGGCACCGTTGTCCCCAATAAAACAATTTACCTTGGCCGAAAAATCCATGTCCCCTTCGGGGCAATTCTTGAAATTCGCTAATTTTAACTTTTGTAAGTACATTATTTATCTATGTATAAATTATCCTTGTGAGTGAGGGCATGGCTTGCAAACTAAATATGGACGAAAACTGACATGACCTGCTTACTTGCCATTTAGCCACACCCTCACTTCATCGATTCAATTTCATCCACTACCTTATCCATCAACCATTTTGGTGTGGAAGTGGCGCCGCTTATCCCAACCCTTGAAATCCCACTAAACCATTTAACATCTATTTCTGAGGGTGATGACACATGATAGCTTTTAGGGTTTACCGATTTACAAATACTGTATAAATACTTTCCGTTCGAGCTGTTTTTGCCACTCACAAAAACTATCACCTCATTATCTCTACAAAACTTCTTCAATAAAGGTACCCGGCCTGAAACCTGTTTGCAAATCGTGTTTTTAGGAACGAAATAATTTCCACCCTTCGCAAAATTATCCGATCTCATTTTTATCTCCTCCACAATCTGCAAGTATATTTCCGTACTTTTCGTGGTTTGTGAAAAAAGCCGGATTGGCCGTTGAAAGTCTATCTTGTCCAAATCGTTTAAACCCTCGATCAAAATAGCAGAATCATCCGTTTGCCCCATCAACCCAACAACTTCAGGATGATCTTTTTTGCCATAAATCACAAGCTGGCCATTTACCTCATTTATTTCGGTAAAAGCCTTTCGGATCCTTTCCTGTAATTTTTTTACGATCGGGCATGTAGTATCTACCAGTTCAATGTTGTTCTTTGTTGCTGTTTCATAAGTTGAAGGGGGTTCACCGTGCGCACGGACCAACACCTTAATCCCCCTGGAATTGTTCAACTTTTCGTGGTCGATAACTTCCAGTCCCTTTTCCCTCAGCCTGTCCATTTCCTCCTTATTGTGGACAATCTGGCCCAAACTGTACAAAGAACCATCTTTGCCCAATTCCGTTTCAGCGGCCTTAATCGTAAAATCAACGCCAAAACAAAAACCGGATGTCGGGTCTATGTTAACCTTCATGGGAATAAATATTCTGAGTTAGTTTGTATAAACAGAAAAACACCAAATTACAAAAAATAAAAAACAAACCTGTCCTTGCCGCCCGCCTGCCGGAACGGGCAGGGCAGGTGGGATAAATTTCAACGTTCAAACTTCAATTTCCCAAAACGTGAATATATTGTCGATAAATACTTGCAAGATCGTGTATGCAAAGGTGATAAAAATAATGGAAGGTGATAATGGGAAAGCCGATTCTTTATCAATTATTCTTAACAAAGAAATCACCTAAGTTTGTTGATAAAGTGATATAGTTGGGCGATCCCGAAAGATGGTATGTCGAACGCGAATAGCTGATATGGAATTTGGAAATACGTATCCCGACACCCCAGGAAAACCCAACCATGGCCGTTTTTGATGCAACCTTCAGTTCCTGGCGTCGGCGGTAATTGTAGCCTCCCCTTAAACTCAGGTTTTTGCCGATCAACAATTCACCACCAAAAACCAGGTGGCGCATCATATTGTCAAAAAACACCTCGGCACCCCCATCTTTAATTACTTCACCTGTGATCGGGTCGGTATTTTGAACAGAGGGATCATCATATCGCAAGTCCCATTTCTCCAGGTTATTTACCAAAAGCGAATACCTGAAAGGCAAATGGCTCAGCCGCTTGGAAAGCCCAAACTGCAATTCAAATGGAAGGGGTTCGTTATTGCCGCCATTGTACGCTTTCAATTGCCTTCCAATATTTTTTGCGATCAACGACATCATAAAGTTCCGGTCATCACTTCTGTAACTCCCGGCAATATCAACAGCTAAGCCATACGAGCTGTAACTCTCGAAGGAGGAGTAAATAAATTTCATATTTGCACCAATGGAAAACGTTGAATCCAGTTCCCTTCCCCACCCCAAGGCGAAAGCTGATTCCGAAGCATTGAAATTCCCATTTCTGTTCCCGGCCTCGTCGGCATATTCAAAATTGCCGTAATTCATATACTTCATTGAAGCAACAAAACTGCCCACATTGTCAAAAGTCCGGGAATAGGATGCTGTCCCATAATTTATGTCAGAGAAGAAATCAACATAAGCAACCCCGAGCTGGTTGTTCAATCCCGGGTTGATCAACGAAGGGTTAGAAGGTGCAAGGGTTATATCATTATCGCCGATGGCGAGGAAATCACCGCCCATTGCTGCAATCCTTGCAGAAGCGGTATTGTTCAAGAAGCTGTAAGTACTGTTTCCCCCAATTTGGGCATGAATACATGGGCTAATTAAAACGAAAAGGATCAGGGTAATTGTAAAGATATATTTCACAGAGGCAGTTTTAAACAGATTTAAGAAGGTTTCCGTATGAATAACTATACTGATTCTGACGAAATCCAACCACAATAATTTGGAAATCTGATTTCCGTCAGTACAATGCTAAAAAACGATGCTAAATTAAAAATATTATCCTTAGGGCCACAAATAAAAAAGCCCTCATTTTTTGAGGGCTTATCTTTATTTAACCGAATCCACGATCGCCTTAAAAGCATCGGGGTGGTTCATTGCCAAATCGGCAAGTGTTTTTCTGTTCAGTTCAATGTTCTTTTTGTGCAGTTTGCCCATGAACTCCGAGTATGACATTCCATACAAGCGGGCTCCTGCATTGATCCTCTGGATCCAAAGGGCCCTGAAGCTCCTCTTTTTGTTTCGTCTGTCACGGAATGCATAGGCCTGGCCTTTTTCGTATGCATTTTTGGCCACCGTCCAAACGTTTTTTCTTCTTCCGAATTGTCCCTTAACTTGTTTCAGGACCTTTTTCCTTCGTTGCCTTGAAGCAACTGTATTTACTGATCGTGGCATAAATTTTTGATTTTTTGCTCAAGCGCCCCAACACCTTGTGGGATCTTATAAAGCTCAAAGCAAGTTAAACATTCATTGAATTACTTCGCAAGCAATTGCCTGATATTGGCTGCATCCGCTTTATCCACAATGCTAAAGTAACCGAGGTTACGTTTACGCTTCTTGGATTTTTTCGTTAGGATGTGGCTTTTATAAGCGTGCTTCCTTTTTAATTTTCCTGAACCGGTAAAAGAGAACCTCTTTTTTGCACCGGATTTCGTTTTCATTTTTGGCATTACTATCTATTTGTTTTAAAATTATTTCTTTGGTGAAACAATCATTATCATTCGTTTTCCTTCCAATTTTGGCAGTTGTTCCACTTTTCCGTACTCTTCAAGCTCCTGGGCAAACCTCAACAAAATGATTTCCCCTTTATCCTTATAAATAATCGAACGGCCTTTAAAGAACACATCCACCTTTACTTTTGCCCCATCTTTCAAAAAATTTATCGCATGGCGCAATTTAAAATTAAAATCATGGTCATCGGTATGGGGACCCAACCTGATTTCCTTCACGACCACCTTTGAGGTTTTCGCTTTTATCTCCTTCTGCTTCTTCTTCCTGTCGTAAAGGAATTTTTTATAGTCAATAATCTTGCACACCGGGGGATTGGCCGTTGGGGATATTTCCACCAAATCCAATTCCTGTTTCCTTGCCAAATCAAGTGCTTCCCTAACGGGGAAAATACCCGGTTCGACATTTTCGCCAACAACCCTTACAACGGGCGCCGTAATCCGATGGTTCACCTTAAAAGGTTCTTCTTGTCTTCGCGGGAAATTTCTCCTCCCCCTAAAATATTGCTTTGCTATTTTAAAATCCTCCTATTCATTAATGAATAATACTAACTATTTTTTTGCATTTCTTTTTCAATCGCCTCCTTCATAAAACTCACATAAGCATCCAGTGTTAAAGTCCCCTGGTCGCCTTCTCCCTGTTTTCTTACGGAAACGGTATTGTCGGCCTCTTCCTTCTCCCCTACTATCAACATATATGGAATACGCTTTAATTCAGCATCGCGGATTTTCCTCCCGGTCTTCTCGCTCCTGCTGTCAATTCGGCCGCGAAGGTCGGAATTATTTAGGAATTTTAAAACTTTTTCTGCGTAATTTTGATATTTTTCGCTGATTGGCAATATGATAAACTGATCGGGAGTAAGCCAAAGTGGAAATTTCCCGGCCGTGTGTTCGATCAAAACCGCCACAAAACGCTCCATGGAACCAAAGGGCGCACGGTGGATCATTACCGGGCGGTGCTTCTCGTTATCGGCCCCAACGTACTCCAACTCAAAACGCTCAGGGAGATTATAATCGACCTGAATGGTTCCCAGTTGCCATTTCCGGCCAAGGGCATCCCTCACCATAAAATCCATTTTGGGACCATAAAATGCCGCTTCCCCATATTCGATTACCGTATTCAAGTTACTCTCCTCGGCCACCTCTTTGATGGCGGTCTCGGCTTTTTCCCAATTCTCATCGGAACCAATATATTTTTCCTTGTCGTCCGGGTCGCGCAACGAAATCTGGACAATGAAATCCTCAAAATCCAAAGCGGTAAAAATTTTCATCACGATGGCCATTACTGCCTTGAACTCATCTTTTACCTGATCGGGCATGCAAAAGATATGGGCATCGTCTTGTGTAAACCCCCTCACCCTGGTCAATCCATGCAATTCCCCACTTTGCTCATAACGATAAACAGTTCCAAATTCGGCATAGCGGATCGGGAGCTCACGGTATGAATGGGGCTTGCTTTTATAAATTTCGCAATGATGTGGACAGTTCATGGGTTTCAGGAAAAACTCTTCCCCTTCAACGGGCGTGGAAATCGGTTGAAACGAATCGGCCCCGTATTTATCGTAATGGCCTGATATTTTGTACAATTTCACGTTCCCGATATGCGGTGTGATCACGGGCAGATAACCCGCTTCCGTTTGTACTTTCTTCAGGTAATTTTCAAGGCGTTCGCGCAACTGCGCCCCTTTCGGGAGCCACAATGGCAAACCCAAGCCCACATTTTGCGAGAAGGTGAACAGTTCCAGTTCTTTTCCGATTTTCCGGTGGTCCCGTTTTTTGGCTTCTTCGAGTTTTACAAGATATTCGTCCAGTTCTTTTTTCTTGGGGAAAGTAATCCCGTAAATCCGGGTCAATTGTTTGCGAGTTTCGTCACCTCTCCAGTAAGCCCCTGCAACATTCAACAGCTTTACAGCTTTGATAACGCCTGTGTTGGGCAAATGCGGCCCACGGCACAGATCGACAAAACTGCCCGATTCGTAAAAGGTAATCTCACCATCGTTCAAATCATTGATGAGCTCCAGCTTATATTCATCGTCCTTTTCGGTAAAATATTTTAATGCCTCTTCTTTTGATACTTCCTTCCTGACAAAGTTTTGTTTTTCCCTGGCAAACTCCAACATCTTCTTTTCGATCTTCGCAAAATCGTTTTCGGAAACCATCCTGTCACCAAAATCGATATCGTAATAAAAGCCATTTTCGATATCCGGGCCAATCCCAAATTTTGCCCCCGGATAGAAAAACTCGACAGCCTCGGCCATCAAGTGTGCCGATGAGTGCCACATGGTCGCTTTCCCTTCCGTATCGTTCCAGGTAAAAAAGCGGATACTTGCATCCTCGTCAATGGGCAATGTGGCATCCCTTACCTCACCGTTCACCTCTGCCGAAAGCACATTGCGGGCAAGGCCTTCGCTGATACTCTTTGCAATATCAAGGGCAGAGACACCAGCTTCGTATTGCCTTACGTTCTTATCCGGGAAGGTTATGTTGATCATAATAATATTGCTCTTTAAAAAATTGGGTGCAAAAATAGATAAAAGAATGAGAACTTTAACAATGAAAAAATCAAAAAAACAGGGTAACCTTTTTGCCTTTATTGGAATTAACTTACGTCCACCTTCACATTGTTGCGGCGGACAAGCAAATCGAGGTAAAGAGCAAATCGAGGTAAAGCAAAGTGAAAAACAAGGTGAAAAAGGGGTTCCCTGTCCGGTGTCCCCCCAAGAAAATTGCCGTTAACTTTTTTTATACCGCCGATAACTTGTTTTTCAAGGAAGGGAACATTTTTTTTCTTTACATTTGAAAACTCTTTTTTTTATGGCCAAATAAAAACAAAGATGCCCAAAACACAAAGTATAACAAGTATGATTTCATTGGGGACAATAAACCATTTAACTTGCCAAGGCAAGCGTCCATGTGCGCCCTTCAACAGCCCTTACCGCAAAGGAGTATGTATGTATGTATGTATGTATGTATGGCCGGGCTCACAGACCTGTTCAAGGACACATTGTTTAGGCCTGCACCTTTTTCATTTGTTCTGAGGTTTTCCCATGAGTTGCCTTGGCCTTCAGGCCAAGGATCACTGGCCTGAAGGCCAGGAAAAAGCAAATCAATCAAAAAAATATCAAAAAAACATAAACCTTTAACAGTATGAAAAGAATAATTTATTTAACAAGCATTATATTGGCAGGGGCAATGATAACAATGTACTCCTGCGCCAAGGAAAACCAAACAACGGACCGGGCGCCCGCGCCCTCCACCATGCAACAAGCGTCCACGCTTGTTGGCGGGTTGACCCCCACCGACCTAAAGGTGAACGCCCTTATCAAAAACTTTAAACAGAAAGTGGCCTATTACCGCAAAAACCCCACATTGAAAAGCG
>JAADJA010000094.1 GCA_013151015.1 Chlorobiota bacterium | reverse complement strand
CAAGGAAAAGATTTAATTTTAAATCACCTATTTTTGTGATGGAAAATTTATTGTTTAATCAAAAAGTTGCATTTGTGACTTGAATTCAGCCTGCATTAATTGAACAATACCAAAAATTAAAGATACTAAACCAAAAAGCCATCCTGAAATTGAAAAAAAATCCATATTATAATGGTGTTTGTTTAAAGCAAAAATAGACAATAATTATTGCATTCAGAACTTCGATTTCATTTTTTTATACAGTTTTTATTAATAGGTTCAAGTTTGATTCTTGCATTTTGTAGCAAAGGCTTTTATTTATGCACATTTCTCACAAACTCATCAACCTGGGGAACACCGCCCTGATATACAAGGTAACCGTTGTAAGGTTCCCGTGTCGTGATTTCATCATTGATGGATGTGAGCATCATTTTCTTTACTTCTTTGGGATCGCTGGTTTGGCCCAGCACCCAACTCAGTTTTACCCAGGCCACTTCAGGTAGCATATTTCCGGCAGGGATAATCCCTTTTGCCATCATATCCCGTCCAGTATCGTACACAAACATATGCACATATCCCCAAATGGTTTGCAGGGTCATGTACATGTGGATGCCTTTTTTTTGGGCACGTTCGATGGCGGGGTACAGTTCCTTGTTGACGTGACCCAGTCCTGTCCCAACAAAAATAATCCCTTCATAACCTGCATCCACCAACGCATCAATGGTATCGGGCCTCATTCCCGGATAATAATAGAGCATGGTCACTTTATCGCTAAAGTAGGGGAGTATCTTCACATTTTTATCTTTCCGGCGGTGATTGTACTTCTTTTTGATGGGGATGATTTCTTTTCTGCTCACCCTTGCCAAAGGGGTGTCGCCGATGGTACGGAATGTTGATCGGTAGGAAGAGTGCATTTTTCGTACGCGTGTCCCTTTGTGCAATAGACCATATTCATCGGAAGTTGGGCCAAACATACAAACCATTACTTCTGCAATATCTGAGTGCCCGGCGGTTTTCATGGCATGCATCAGGTTGAGTGCGGCATCAGAACTGGGCCGGTCGGACGAACGTTGGGAACCAACAAGTACAATGGGGACCGGGGAGTTTTGCACCATAAATGTCAGGGCGGCACCTGTGTGGTGCAAAGTATCGGTGCCATGTCCGATAACAATCCCGTCAATGCCGTTTTCGATTTCTTTGCCAATGGCTTTTGCCAGGGCCATATATTGCTTAGGGCCCATGTTTTCACTGAACACGGCAAAAACCTTTTCTGTTTCCAGATTGCAAATATCGGCCAGTTCTGGGACAGCCCCGTATAATTCACCGGGTGAAAAAGCCGGGATTACTGCCCCCGTCCGATAATCGAGCCGTGAAGCAATGGTCCCGCCCGTTCCAAACAATTTCACTTTTGGCAATCCCGGCGTTTTTGGGAATTCTTTTTCCGGGATTTTGTAATTGGCTTTTTTGTAACCCGTCTCCACCATGTTTTCAATGGTAGTGATGTCGATACCAATATTATAGCCGGTGATGATTTTTAACACGATATGTTGGTCGTCATCATTTTCCGACCTTGGTAAAACCGTGCCCTCAAAGGTCCCTCGATGGGTTTTGATACTTGCCGTTCCCCAGACACGGACATTGTACTTTTTTAATATTTCGAGTGAATCGCCTTTGTATCCCTGGAAGTTATCTTTTTTCATCTTTAAGTTTCAATATGTTCAACAGACATTAAATTGACAAATTGTATGGGTATATTTTAAAATCTTTTTAGTTTAGGGGTTAAAAGTTATGCGTTAGAGGTTGTCCATGTCCGAGCAGATGTTTATTAAATCTATGAAAACGCATAACCAATAACTTTTTAGCAAATAACCTATTTGTCCGAAAATAAAATTTATTACCTATCAATATGCTTTTATAATTAAAGGGTCAATAGTTATATACTGCCTCATGCAATTCTTTAAATGCAATATTCCCAACGGCAAGGTTTTTCAACTCGCCCATAATCCAATTCACTTCATCCTTTTTGTCTTTCGACCTTCCAATTTCCGCATATTTTTTCTTTAGGAAAGGGATATGTGAAAAAATCTCATCTTTTGAAACAACTTTGAAATGGATACTTTCCAGAACGGATGGGAAATCCATTTTTGGAAATTCATAAACGACCGGGAGCATTTGTTTGGCCAGATGGAGATCGATTTGCTTGTCCTTAAGAAAGCGGAACAATGCCAGGATAATCTTATAGTTGAACGCTTCGGCGGCTTTAAAATGCCCTTCCACAAATTTCAATGTATGGCCAAAGAAAGTCCCGACAAATACCGGATCGATTTCAAGAGTTTCGATAATCCTTTTGATCAGGAGGAAATGGTCATGTGAAAAAATGTAGGTATAGGTATCTTCGGGAATTCCCCAGTCCTGCAACTGTTTGTGCCTTTCAACAATATCCTCTGGCAGGTCTTTTCTTAGGTTTTCGATCAACTCATTCGAAAGTGGGATTGGGGCGGAGTCGGTATCCGGGTACATCCTGTCGGCACCGGGCAGCACCCTTTCAAAAATAGTGGTCCCATCTTCAAACGACTTCCGGGTTTCTTCGGGAACACCGATGAATGCCATCTGGCACCGCTCTTCAATTGTTTCGAGGGCCGTTGCCATATCTTCTTCCGCTCCCCAGAAAATCAATTGGGCATCATTTTCCCCGGCCTTAAGCAGCTTGGCAATATCCCCGTTCTGACAATTGTTTGGGTTCAATTCTTCGGAATGTAAATGGAAAGGGGGCAGCAGACAAGCAATGACTTTAAGCCTGTCGGCGATTTCATCGGCAAAATTTTTTCCGGGCTGGGTAAAATGAGACAATATCCCTTTGAAGCCGGGAAGGTTCACAGCAATAATCTTTTTGTTATTAAGCAAAGCTTCTTTAAGTTTTTCGTTTTGGATTTTAAAAGGGATGCCATTCAGTTCCATGGACTTGATTTTCCATTCCTCTGTATTGTCAATGCTTTTCTTAAGCTTGTCCCTTATGATCAAGAGGGCCCATTGCCTGAATGCTTCATTGTGGGTGAGTTCGGGGATCCATTTTGTATGGGCCACACCTTTTATTTCCACCCTTGAACCTCCCCGGCAACTTACGTTCACATCCTGGCGTCCGGCACCAATTCCCGTTCTCACCAATCCCGTGCTCCTGTTCAGGAAGCGAATATAATCACAGGCTTCTTTCACCTCGTCGGGGTTTACGCAATCGGGATGGGTAACGGTTTCTATCAGTGGCATTCCCAATCTATCCGTACGATATACGCGCTCATGGCCAATGTCTGAAACTTCGCGGCATGAATCTTCTTCGAGGCTGAGCTGGATCAAACGGATTCTTTTGTCTTTCAGCTTTATTTCCCCGTCCACACCGATAATCCCGGTACGTTGAAAACCTGTTGGGATACTTCCATCGAGGTATTGTTTCCGTGTGATGTGGACTTCACCCACGATGTTGAGTTTTGATAGCAACGAGATCCTGATGGAAATTTCAAGGGCTTCCCTGTTAATGGGAAAGGGTGGAGTGTCGTCCACTTCATAGGTGCAGGCCGTTTCGTTGGACAGGTGATATATGATGTTTTTCCGGGTCTTGAATTCCATGAGAGCTGTTCCATCGTATTCGCCCAATTCGCTTAAGGTGGGTCGCATATGGCGAACGACCTCCGCATCATATTCATCTGCTTTTTGAAATATGCCCGCCGGACAGTGGCAGAAGAGTTTGTTTTTTGTCAATAGTTGTTGGTGCACTTCCAGTCCCGACATAAAACCAATATCACCATAGGTTTTTTGTGTGGCTTCTTTTTGGGGGACATATCCTGTTTCTTTACGGGTAAGATCGTAATTTTTCCGTGGGTCAAATTCTTTTTTTGCCATTTGTGGACGTTGATTTTCCAATATTATATTTCGCCTTCAAAAGTATGTATTAAGATTGCTTTTCAAAAATAAACTTTCAATAAAAATATTCTTTCCCTACAATAAATAAGGGGATGGAAAATAATGGTAAAAAATTTTGGCAGGTTCGACGTATCTGTTTATATTAGCGGATAATATGAGGTAAGGTTGTCCAAATTTTACACTTTTTCCGATTTTGAAACAAAATTTCAAAATGGAAGTATAATTGCATGTAATCTGTAAAATAATCAATTGTGTATTAATCCCTAAGCAAACTATTATGGTAAGAATTCGTAAACTCTCGGTAATTGTGATTGTCTTGTTAATGACATCGCAAGCATTTTCACAGAATTTAATAAAGAATAAGTTCGACAAAGATAATTTTGCATTTGAACTGACCTTTGAAAATGAAAACGATTATCCTGTTTTCATTGATAAGGTGGGTGCCATCAGTCAGGTGAATTTTGGCGAATTTAATTGCGAGCCCAATTTATGGATCCCCAATCCCCTGTCCGACTTTGTAATTAATGTACCGGCAAAGGCCGATACTGTTTACATGAAAGCAACTCCGGTCGTGAGGATCGATCCGGGGTCGGTTGCCACCATTACAATGTCCATTGTCCCTGATGTGGAGATGGCATGTAGCTCATGGGCAATAGATTTGTCGGCACTTGTCAAGTTTAACAATGGCTACGATTTTCAGTCATCGGCCGAATTGGTCATGAGCCAGGATGTGGAGAAACTTTCGTTCCGGGTTTATACAGATGAAGAACTCCCCACATTGATTAATAGTCCCGAACCAGCCAAACGGGTGAAGGCCATTGAGGAGCTGAAGTTTTCAAACCTTGATCCAAAACTCATTGAGTCCTATCTGAAAAGAAAATTGGAAGATAAAACTACAAGTGTGCGAATTGCAGCGGAAATAGCTGTAAATGATATGAAGGTCACTTCCCTTTCCGGTGATGTTTGCAATAATTTATTTTCAACCACCGATGAAAAAGAGATTTCGATCATCGTGAGGGTTATCGGTAATTTAAAGGATACCAAAGGGACAGATGCACTTATTGGAAGGGTGTTGAACGGTTCGCTCGACGATGCCAATTATGCGGCAAGGGCCTTGATTAGGATGAACAGCCCCGAGATCCCACGAAAAATCAAATTTGTGGCCGACCGTCAAATTAAGTGGGCTTCATCAACCAATGAAGAAGAAAACCAAAAGTTTTACTATCTGGCAAGTATCCTTATTAATTATGAGGATGAGGGAAGTATCGCAATGCTCAAAAAAGTATTGAACGATCCTGCGACCAAACCTGAAGTTAAGTATGATATCTTGGCAAACCTTGCTGGCCTGTTAGAGACATATCAAGTGGTTCAGGATAAGTTCATCCTCAGTTTTAAAGAAGAATACGCTTATTTCCTGGGCAATAAATTCGATTATGTACGCACAAACTCACTAAGCCTTGCCTTGGCCTGTGAGCCGAATGACAAGGCAAAGTCGAAGCTGATCAAGAAGTCGTTTAAAGACCCTTCGCTACAGGTTCAGTGCAAAGCAGCGGTTTGGGCTGGGGAACTGGGGTATGAAGAATACGCCGAAACCATTACGGCTTTGGTCAATACTGCCAAAGGCCCCGAATATGAAGAAATGGCCGAGGCCCTCGTGAAGCTGTCATCACAAAACTAAAATTTTACTGTTCTATTTCTATATAATAAGGTCTTTCCGCTTTGGAAAGGCCTTTTTTATTTCAGGGTATTTATCATTTATGTACTTTTGAAAATTACTGATGCAAATCTATTTTATGTTGAAAAAAACCAGAATCCATATTGTCCTTGCTTTTTGTATTTGTGCAATATTATATGTTCAAACCGGGTTTTCGCAGAATTCGGGGATTTCAAAAGGGGAACGATTCCGTGTGGTTTTTTATAATGTGGAAAACCTTTTTGATGTTTATGATGATACCTTGAAACGTGACAATGAGTTTACCCCTGAAGGGATGCGGCATTGGAACAATAAAAAATTCTATAAAAAGCTGAACCAAACCTATAAAGTGCTTATCTCCGTTGGGGAATGGGATCCGCCTTCTGTCATTGGCCTGTGTGAAATAGAGAACCGTTTTGTCCTGAACAAGCTGGTATATGAAACCCCTTTGAAAAAGTTCAATTATAAAATCGTCCACCAGGAATCACCTGACCGCCGGGGGATCGATGTTGGGCTTTTGTACCGGCCTGACCGCATGGAACTGGTTTCTTATCAGGCCATCCACATCCGTTTTCCTTTTGACACGGCTTCACGCACCCGTGATATACTTTATGTGAAAGCATTGGTAAACGGGGAGGACACGGTTCATTTTTTCGTGAACCACTGGCCATCAAAATATGGTGGGGCAATGGCCACAATCCCTAAAAGGGCTTTTGTGGCATCTGTCCTAAAAACGCACACGGATTCTTTGTTGGCCCAAAACCCCAAGGCCAATATTTTTATCATGGGCGATTTTAACGATACGCCCCGCGATGAAAGTGTACGGAAAGTTTTGGCTGCGCGTGCCGATACCACTGGGATGAAAAATACCGAATTGTACAACCTCACTTACCCTTTGAGTGAGAACTGGAAAATAGGTACGCACAAATACCAGGGGGAATGGAGCGTGATCGATCAGTTCATTGTTTCAAAAGCATTGCTAAAAGGGGTAAACGGGATTCAGGTGTCGAAGGACGGGCCCCAGATTTTCCACCCCGATTTCCTGATTATGGAGGATGCGAAATTTATGGGAACTATTCCTTACCGTACTTTTAGTGGTGCAAAGTATATCGGGGGGTTCAGCGACCATTTCCCCATTTATGTTGATTTGGAATTTGAAGCCAGTCCTTCACAATAAGTTTTGGGCGAATCTTTGTGAATAAATTCCTCTCCACGGAATACGTGAGAGTACAAAGGTGTATAAAATGTTCTAGTGTCAAGTCAACTCGTAACCTCAGAGCTTGTAGCTTTGTTTACCATTAGAAACCCAAGAGGTTTTTTTATTTAATGCTTATTCAATAATTAAAAACCTTGCAAATGACCATATCTTGCTTCCGATTTTTCGGCTTCGGTTTTTTTGTAGTCATAATCGTAAATAGCGCCTTCCCAATCGCCGTACATGGCATTGGGCAAAACAATGAAACGTTTCCCGAACTCTTCCTTCATTTTATCGGCCAGCTCAAATCTTTCGGCAATGGGCTTATGCTCAAAAGCTTCCGAGAAATCGTTCAGGTTGTCGCCAATCAGCAAAATAATATCATAGCTTTTTGAAACGATGTCCCTTCTTGCTTTTTTGCCCGATGTGTCTGTTCGCAAAAGAACATGGTCCTTGTCGGCAAAAGGGAACCCCAAATCCTTTAGGTTCTTTAAGGTTTGCCCCAAATATTTTTCCCTTCGGTTCGAGATGTAAAAAGCGGTTATCCCATTTTTTTCGGCATACTTTAAGAAATCCAATACGCCCGGAACGGCCTTGGCATCTGCGGCATCCATCCACTCTTGCCAATAGGCCGGGTAAAGTGTGTTGTTGAGGATGCACTTGGCGCCATGAGGACTGTTGTCCAAAACTGTTTCGTCAATATCCAGGACAATCGCTTGTTGCCTCGAAAGCCCCATCATCCTCGAAGCCATCTCCAAACGGAGTTTTGCAATGTTAAAGGCCTGGTAGCAAAGAGCCCGGTATTCGGCTGCCGTTTGTTGGAACAAAACCGCATTTACCTGGTGTTCCGCCGGATTTATCGTGACTTCCTTTTCCCCTTCGGGATTATCGGCCACCGAGTTTTGGCAGCTGTTCAATAAGCCAATGGGCAATGCTATTATTAAGATGCTGAGTGTGAGAAGGTGTTTTTTCATTTTTGTTTTTTTTAAATATTTCTACCAAATTGCCCGGATAAAGCTTTCAAATTCGCCAACCTGTTCAATAACTTCTTCCAAACCCAAACTGCTTTTATAACTTTGAACAGCCCAGGAAATATTGTTACGTTGTTGTTTTAGTCCGGTATGGTTGAGGTTGAATGCTTCAATGGTAAATTTTGCTTTTTTGTTTATTGAAACAAGCTTTCCTGAAATTTGATAATCAAAATAATCAGATGGTTCATCAATAACAGGATTTATCAAACTTTTATAAAAATCCCTGGATTTTACCTTTTGGTCTTTGGTTGAGGCACAGTGATTATGATTTTTGCAAGAAACAAGCAAGTTGTTGTAATCAAATGTTAGCTCAGGGAAATAATGTTTCCGCTTAAAATGATCGATATGTGATTTGGTACTGAAAGAAGTAATTGCCGATTCACAATATGCACATTGATTAACCTGTTCGGATTTAAGAATATGCTCTCGTAAATCATGCTTGATTTCATGAATGCCATCCCAATTTACAGGATTGTTCTTTCTGATAAAATCCTTGAAAAATTTTGGCGGCTCCGATTTATTTATTCTTTTCATCCATCTTTTTTCGTTTGGCAATTTCAAGCCGCATTAACATAAGGTCCTTGTCGTTTTTTCCCAATAAACTTTCCAACTCATTCATGAGTTTTTTGAATTTGTCAGTATTATATTCGTTATTGTGGACAAGCTCATATAAGGTATCGATTTTCTTATCTATTCCTGGGATTCGCAAGGATTCAAGGTTCATTATTTCCAATAATACTTTTTGTACCTCATATCCATAGGATCCATCAAAATCTGAAATTACTTCAATCCTGTCACCCTTTTTTACCAATAGCCGCAATGATTCCTTTTTTGCCGAAGCAATAATATGTGGTGAATGGGTAGCAATAATAATTTGATTGTTGTTTTCTTTTGCAAAATCTTCATAGATTTTTAAAATACGGTTTTGCCAGTTAGGATGTAAGGAAGATTCGGGTTCGTCTATAAGGATTATTTTATTTTTAATATCTGACACATATAAAGTAAAGGCTTTTGTGATTAATTCCTTTTCCCCGCCAGATAATTGGGAAATTGGTATCCGTTCCGATTTTTTGTTTTTGAAGAAGATATTTCGATCCTTGTCCAATAGGTTAAACTCAACCTGCAAATCAAAATCCAAAAAAATATTGTTCAGCTTTTCCCTTACTATTTCATATACTTCGCTGCTCTTTTTGTCTTTTTCGTAAATGAGTTTATCTATGTATTGTATAATGGCTTTTGTTGAGGAGTTTGTGTTATTTTCGCATGGTTTTAAAAATATTGTTTTATCCCTACTTGTAAATTCTTTTCGGTCATATGTTTCACTATTAACTATTATTTGTCCTTCATTTAGAGGGTTGGCTCGTGTTTCTGTTTGGATATTCTCTTTATGTATTGGGCTAAAGCCTTTTCTTACTATTTTATTCTTTCCCTTTAATGAAAAATAAGGAATTGCTATAAATTCTAATAAACTTGATTTCCCACTCCCATTAATTCCAGCAACTACAATGATATCTAAGGGTTCTCCATTGTCGGCAAAATCAATCTTGAAATCTTTGAATATTTTGTAATCCTCAATATGTATTTCCTGAATTTTCATTACTTGAAATTATGTACTTGCAAAAATAGCAAAATTTGCGGTATATCCATTATATGGTTTTGTCGAAACCAGTAGGGTTGAAGCTGGCCTTTGGCATTGGCAACCCGACTGGTTGAAAAAAGAAAGTGATTATTGCCTCAACTTATTGGACCCTTGGGTGCAGGTTTTGTTTTCTCCCCAACAGATGGAAACTATTGGCGAGTCTGAAGAAATTAATAGCAATCTGACCTAAAACCTTGCTCAAAATTTATTATCCGTTGGCTATGCTTCATTATTTGAAATTAATTTGGCGAGATAGACAAAACCCTGAGTTTAGAGAAGGAAGCCATAATAAGTCTGAAGGGCATCGACAATTCAAAAGAGTTTATTTACTTTGCAATTTTCGAAAATTCAAATTGTTTACAAAAACAAAATGTTGCATCAGGTATTCTCTTTTATTGTTAGCTTGATTATTTCAAACCAAACATCATCTTCAATTTATTATCAAGTTCAGATAAATTATTTTTACTTAGTTCGCCAATTTTTCCTAAAACCAATTCAATTTCCAAAGTGGCCAATTTATTCGTCCTTATCAATGATGTGTTCTTTAATCTATTATCCTTATCGGGTTTTAATAAAACATCTGTCTGCTCGCTTCATTTTAGTTTTGTTGTAATAAATGTTACAACTATATCAAAATTGTCTTTGTAAAGGATAACGGCAGGCCTTTTCTTAAATCCTTTTAAATTTGTAAAAGGAAATGGTATTAAGACAATATCTCCTTTTTTCATTTGAAATTTTCAATTAAATCCGATTCATCATAAATATCTTCTTCTTCATTTAAAAAATCGAAGGATTTTGATTCAGAAGTTAATTTCATTATTCCCTCTGTGATTTTTTTTTCTTCATGTGTTTTTAAAAGAAAATCAACATAGTCAGAAATTTCTTTTAGTCTCCAATCAGGAAGTAATGAGATATTGCTAATCGTCCTGTTTATTAAAATTTCCCTGTTCATATAAAAATTGTTTTGTGTTACAAAGGTAATGTTTTTGGCTTTATAAGGGAAATGCAATTGGTCAACTAAAACCTTTGGGTTGAAGCCGGCCTTTGGCATTGGCAACCCGGCTGGTTGAGAAAAGTCATATTTATTCAACCTGTCGGGACTCAACCGCGCAAGCTTACTTCGGCCCAACAGGTTTGGGGTGAAATAAAAAAACCCCGAAACTACAACACTTCGGGGTTTTGCTTTATACTAGAATTTCCGCTATTTCGAATAATCCATTTTTGTCATACGTTCGTATGTTTTGTAGCGCCATTTGGCTTTTTCTTCCGCAGATTCAAATAGTTCAACAGCTTCCTTTGGGAAAGCTTTCATTAGGGAAGTAAACCTCACTTCACGCATCAGGAAGTCCTGGAATTTAGACCAGTCCGGTTCTTTTGAATCAAGGATAAACGGGTTTTTCCCTTCTTCTTCTAAAAGTGGGTTGTACCTGTAATTTGTCCAGAAACCTGATTCAACAGCAAGGGCTTGCTCCTCTGACATCTGGCTCATTCCTGCCTTGATGCCGTGTGCGATACAAGGTGAATAAGCAATAATCAATGAAGGCCCTGGATATGCTTCTGCCTCACGGATTGCCTTTAAGGTTTGTGACTGGCTGGCGCCCATCGAAATGTGCGCAACATACACATAACCGTAAGTCATGGCAATTGTGCCCAACTCTTTTTTGCGGATTTTCTTTCCGGCGGCTGCGAATTTGGCCACGGCACCAATCGGTGTTGCCTTTGAGGCCTGTCCTCCTGTATTGGAGTAAACCTCCGTATCCAAAACCAGGATATTGATATCGACACCTGAGGCAAGTACATGATCGAGACCACCATATCCAATGTCATATGCCCATCCGTCGCCACCTACGGCCCAAACAGATTTTTTGACGAGGTAATGTTTCAAGTTCAGTATTTCCCTTGCCGTTTTGGACTTGTCTTTTTCCAGCAATGGGATAAGTTTATTGGATATTTCAATAGACTTTTCGGCATTTTTTATGTTTTCCAACCATTCGCTGAACAGTGGTTTTATTTGATCGGAAACCTCGCCCATTCCGTTGTTCATCAAACCGGCAATATTGTTCCTCATTTTCTCAAGGGCCGATACCATTCCAAATCCATATTCGGCATTGTCTTCAAACAATGAATTTGCCCAAGCGGGTCCATGGCCACTCTCTTTGTTTGCACAATAAGGTGTGGATGGTGCAGAACCACCATAAATAGATGAACAACCCGTTGCATTGGCAATAATCATCCGTTCACCGTATAATTGGGTAACCAGTTTGATGTAAGGTGTTTCTCCACAGCCTGCACATGCACCCGAGAATTCAAACAGGGGTTGGGCAAACTGGCTGTTCTTAACAGATTTGTCTTTAGGGACGACATCTTCTTTATAGGTCACTTTGCCGTCCATGTAATTCCAACGGTCGGCTTCGTCCAACTGCGAAGTCAATGGTTTCATTACCAGTGACTTTTCTTTTGATGGGCAAACATCTGCACAAACACCACAACCTGTACAGTCGAGGATGCTTACCTGTATCCTGTATTTCAAACCGCCAAAGGTTTTTTCCGGTTTTGCGGTCAGGAGGTCTGTCCCGTCCGGGACACTGGCAGTTTCTTTTTCATCCAAAAGGAAAGGCCTGATCGCAGCGTGGGGGCAAACATATGAACACTGGTTGCACTGGATGCAATTGTCTGCAATCCATTCAGGGACATCTACTGCGATACCTCGTTTTTCATAAGCGGTTGTTCCGGCCGGGAAAGTTCCGTCTTCCATGCCATTAAAGGCGGAAACCGGCAAGCTGTCACCTTTCAGCGCATTGATGGGGTCAAAGATGTTTTTAATGAAATCGGGTACATCCCCATTGGCTTTCTTTGCTTTTGGTTTGAGTTTTGCCCATTCTTTTGGAACAGTGATTTTTGTTAATTCCCCTCCGCGGTCAACAGCCGCATAGTTCATGTTTACGATCATTTCACCTTTTTTGCCATATGATTTATTAATGGCTTTTTTCATTTCGTTTACTGCAACATCGTAAGGGATAACCTCCGAAACCTTAAAGAAAGCAGATTGCATAATTGTATTGGTCCGGTTTCCAAGTCCGATTTCCTGTGCAATTTTTGTTGCGTTGATGGTGTAAAAAGAAATGTCGTTTTCGGCCATATACTTCTTGAAATGGTCTGGAAGGTTTTTCTTGGTTTCTTCCTCGTCCCAAATACTGTTCAACAAGAACGTTCCCCCTTTTTTCAAACCATCCAGCATATCATATTTTTCAAGATATGAAGAAACGTGGCAAGCAACAAAATCGGGTGTGCTCACCAGATATGTTGAATTGATAGGGACATCGCCAAACCTTAGATGGGAAATAGTGATCCCACCTGATTTTTTTGAATCATACGAGAAATAGGCCTGGGCATATTTCTCGGTCGAGCCACCAATGATCTTAATGGAGTTTTTGTTTGCCCCAACCGTTCCGTCAGCACCAAGCCCAAAAAACTTAGCCTCGAAAGTCCCTTTTGGGACTACACTGATTTCCGGTAAAATAGGCAGTGAGGAATTTTTAACATCATCGTTGATACCTACGGTGAACCTGTTTTTGGGTTTATCCAGTTTCAGGTTGTCAAAAACGGAAAGCATTTGGGCGGGAGTTGTATCTTTCGAGCTTAACCCATAACGGCCACCAATTATGCAAGGGGCATTTTCTTTTCCGTAGAACATATTCCGAATGTCAAGGTAAAGCGGTTCGCCCTGTGCCCCGATTTCTTTGGTACGGTCGAGGACAGAAATCTTCTTAACGGATTTGGGCAATACTTTCATAAAATAATCTTCGGAGAAAGGCCTGTAGAGATGGACTTCGATCAGGCCTGTTTTTTCACCTTTTTCTGCAAGGTAGTCAATCACCTCTTTTATGGTATTGGTAACAGAACCCATTGCCACAATGATATTTTCTGCATCGGGTGCACCATAATAATTAAATGGATGGTATTCGCGTCCGGTAATCTTTTTGATTTCCTTCATGTATTCTTCCACCACATCAGGAATGGGATCGTAAAACTTGTCGGCAGCTTCCCTTGACTGGAAATAAATGTCAGGGTTTTGAGCTGTTCCCCTCGTTACAGGGTGTTCCGGGTTTAAAGCATTATCGCGGAAACGTTGCAAAGCATCAAAATCAACCAATTTGGCAAGGTCATCCATTTGCATCTCTTCCACTTTCTGAAGTTCGTGTGAAGTACGGAAGCCATCAAAGAAATGCATAAACGGAACACGTGTTTTTATGGCCGCAAGGTGTGCAATTCCGGCAATGTCCATAATTTGCTGTGCACTTGAAGTGGCCAGCATTGCAAAACCTGTCTGACGACAGCTCATCACATCGCTATGGTCGCCGAAGATGGACAGGGCTTGTGCCGCAAGGCTTCGCGCACTTACATGGAAAACTGCGGGCAACAATTCACCGGACATTTTATACATATTGGGGATCATCAACAAGAGCCCCTGGGATGCTGTGTAGGTACTTGTTAAAGCACCTGCCTGTAAGGAACCGTGGACGGCACCGGCGGCACCGGCTTCCGATTGCATTTCCTTGACATCAACCACTTCCCCTAAAATATTTTTTCTTCCGAAAGCTGACCATTGGTCAACATACTCGGCCATGTCGGATGAAGGTGTAATTGGATAAATACAAGCAACTTCGCTGAACATATAAGCGATATGGGCAGCTGCATAATTACCTTCGCATGTGATGAATTTTTTTTCTTTGCTCATGATGTTATTATTTTAAAGTCTTTTAATTTTACTAAGTCAGAAATCAATTTAACCTGAAAAATCCATGAATTGATCATGTTAAAACAAACAAGATTTTCCTGTCATTTAGGGCGGGAAAACAGGGGGCGAAATTACTAAATTATACATATATTGAAGAGGGTCTGTTTTATTTAGAAAGAGTTTAGATAAGGGTGTGGTACAATATCCCAATGGAAAATTTTTATACATTTGCTATCACTTATTTTGATTGCACGGAGCATATTGTAAGTGTTTGAAATTAAAGATAATAAATACATATAATAATCATGGCAAATTTAAAGACAAAATACTGTGGGATCGAATTGAAGAATCCTGTGATAATTGGCGCCAGTAATTTGGTGACCAATGTTGATAATTTGAAAAGAATGGAAGATGCGGGAGCTGCTGCCATTGTGTATAAATCCCTTTTTGAGGAACAAATACAGCTTGAAAACCTTCAAATGTTCGAACAAATGGATGAGTATTCCGGTCGTTATGCAGAAGGCAGTTCTCTTTTCCCCGATGTGGAACATGCAGGGCCGGAGGAGCATTTGATGAATTTGGTGAAAGCCAAGAAGGCAGTTGATATTCCTGTGTTTGCCAGCCTTAATGCAGTTAATTTTGAATCATGGGTTGAATATTCCAAAAAGTTGGAGCAAACCGGGGTTGATGGATTGGAGATTAATTTTTATTCCGTCCCAACGGATGTTGAAATTATGGGAAAAGCCATCATCAATGAAAAACTGGATATTTTTGAAGCGGTTAAGAAAGCAGTCAATATCCCGGTTTCTGTGAAATTAAGCCCGTTCTATACCAATCCACTTTATGTTATTAAGGAAATGGATAAATTGGGCGCCAATGGATTTGTTTTGTTCAATAAATTGTTCCAGCCCGAAATTGATATTGACAAGGAGGAAATGCGGTTCCCTTATAATTTGAGCAACCATGATGATAGCAGGTTGCCATTGCGCTTTGCCGGATTGCTTTATGGGCAGATAGATGCAGGGATTTGTAGTAGCCGTGGAATATTTACGGGCGAAGATGTGATTTCCATGCTTTTGGCCGGCGCAACTTGCGTACAGGTTGTAAGCACCCTCTATAAGAACGGTATCGAGCAGGTTACATCTATCCTCACGGATATTGAGCGTTGGATGAATGACAAGAATTACAAAACCTTGGATGATTTCAGGGGCAAATTGTCACGGGAACATATCGATGACCATTTTGCTTACCGGCGCGCTCAATATGTTGATATCCTGATGAAATCGGATGAGATTTTCAAGAAATACCCAACGGTTTAATATTTGGGATTTTTAAATGAAAAACCTCTTGTTTGGAAAAAACAAGAGGTTTTTCATTTATCTGATGACCTAATAATGCCTACAATCCGTTGTCGTTATTTGTGAAATTTGTCATCATTCCATTTTTTTGGGTTATTCCTTATGTAATATCTAATCCTGTCCAATTCCGCATCATCCCGGATTATATGGTCATGAAAACGGGATTGCCAATCAAATTCTGGGTTTATTTTATGGGCGTTGTTCGAAACAACGGATTTGTATGAACCAAAAATGGATGAAATATTGTTTTTCCCCGGATTGCGAAAACGTTTTTGTCCTGGCGTTAAATGTTCTTTTAAGGATTTTGTTGACGTTAATTGTTGTCGAGAGACAAGGCATGCCTTGTCTCTCGACCGTTCGGCACGATCATCATCGGATAATTTCATGTCATCACGTTTTTTATCAATAAATACAATTCCATGGATATGATTTGGCATAACAATAAATTCATCTAAAACCGCAAATGGAAAATGTTTTGGGATTTCATACCAGTATTTTTCCGCAATTTTTCCTGATTCCGATAAATGCATTGTTTTGTTTTCATCAATTTTACCAAAATAATGAATCCTGTTTTTAGTAACTATGGTTATGAAATATTTACCATTCCATCCATAATCCCATTTTTGTAACCGTGTGGATTCAATGCGATATTTGTTTTTGTATAATGCCATCGGTTGTTGTTGTTGTTGTTGTTGAGACAAGGCATGCCTTGTCTCTACGTTGCCTGATTTCAAATAATTTATTCCACTACAATTTCATCCGCAAATATCCACGATTTATTTCCCGCACCCTTGTGCCAATCGGGGCATATGCCGATATTTTTTGCAATAACCTTTATGTATCGGGTTTTCGTTGTGAAATCCAGGGTGAAATTTTTCAGGATGGTCCCGGTTTGTTTTTTTGGAACATCATTTTTAAGCGTTCCCGCAAACTGAAAATCTTTCCCATCCATTGAAACATAGAAATCAACCTTTTCGGGCATAAATATCCAGGCATTGTTGTCCTGCATAAACCCGATTTCCAATTTATGGATCAGTTGAATGCTCCCAAGGTCAACTGTTGCATCAATGCCAACCCCTTTGTAACCCTGCCATGCACCTGTCCTGAAATCCTTCGTTCCCCGGATAAAATCAATTAATGCGATATTGCCGCCTGCCGAATATTGGTTTGCGTATTTCGTATTGAGGCTTATCTTCCTCCCATTCGGGATTTTTGTGAATCTTACCGAAATACTACGGCTGTTTGGGAATCCATCTTTTATGGAAACTGCATTTACAGTAGTTGTTTTATTGATTGTAAATGGTTTCGAGTATTCATTCGATTTTGAAGTGGGAACTGTCCCGTCAGTTGTGTAGAATATTTTTGTATTATCGGTTGCCGATCCCAATTGAACAACGGTGTTTTCCGTAAATGTTTTTGCACCTTTTACAATAAAAGGAACGGGAAGGATCAAATCATCAATAATTGCCGAAACCGGGAAGTCCCCGGGTTTTGTTCCCCAAATGTAACGTTGAGCCTGTCGAAGCGTGTCATGCTGAGCTTGTCGAAATGTGTCATGCTGAGCTTGTCGGTCAGGTTGAGCTTGTCGAAACCCCATTTCAAAAACAAGTTCACCTCCATTTATAATGTCCCCATGATCGAGGAAAGATTTGGAATAGGGTTTCCCGTTCAATGTGGCCGATTGAATATAAATATTTTCAGGTGAAACATGGTTGGCCTTTATGGTAAAGGTTTTTCCATTTTCCATATTGATTTTCACTTCAGGAAAAACAGGTGAGCCAATTGCGTAAATATTGCTTCCCGGTGTTACCGGATAAAACCCCATGGAACTAAGGACATACCAGGCCGACATCTGGCCGCAATCTTCATTTCCGCATAATCCTGCAGGTTCGTTCGTGTAAAACTTATTCAGGATTTCCCTCACACGTTCCTGGGTTTTCCAGGGTTTCCCGATATAATCATAAAGATAGGCCATATGGTGGCTGGGTTCGTTGCCATGGGCATACTGACCGATCAAACCTGTGATATCCGATTGCTTGCGGCCCGTAGTCTCCGAAGATTCATTGAACAAGGCATCCAGTTTATTTTCAAAGGCTTCCTTTCCGCCCATCAGTTTAATAAGGCCACTTATATCCTGCGGTACGAAAAAACTATATTGCCATGAATTGGCTTCTGTAAAATTGAAATTGACTTCCTTAGGGTCAAAAGGGCTGAACCACCGGCCATTCATCCTCGCCCGCATAAAACCAACGCTTGGGTCATATATGTTTTTATAGGATTGTGCCCTTTGGATAAACCTTTTGTAATCCTCATCTTTTCCAAGGGCCTTGGCCATTTGTGCAATACACCAGTCATCATAAGCATATTCCAGGGTTTTGGAAACCGATTCGGCCTCTTCTTCCGCAGGGATATAGCCAAATTCCTTATAGGAAGCCAGTCCAAAGAAATCCATCTCGGCACTGTGTTTCATAGCTTCATAAGCTTTTTCGACATCGAAGCCGGTCATCCCTTTCATATAAGCATCCACGATAACCGGGATCGAATGGTAACCGATCATGCACTCTGTTTCATTGGCGGCAAGTTCCCAAACCGGCAACCTTCCACCTTGCTCGTATTGGGCAATCATGGTTTTTATAAAGTCGATGGTCCTTTTTTGTTGGACGAGGGTAAATAGGGGATGCTCGCCACGGAAGGTGTCCCATAAGGAAAACACGGTATAATAATCAAATCCCCTGGCTTCATGGGTTTTGAAATCCATTCCCCGGTATTCGCCACTTACATCCGAAAAAAGATTGGGGACCAAAAAGGAATGATATAAAGAGGTGTAAAAAACTATTTTTTGTTCTTTCGTCCCTCCGTTGATTAGGATCCGGTTCAACTCCATGTTCCATGCCTGTTTTGCTTTTTCGCGGATTTTATCAAAGTCCCAACGTGGGGCCTCTTTTTCCAAATTTTCCCAGGCGTTTTCGGCACTAATAGCTGAAATCCCCACCTTGACAAGGATTGCTTCGTTTTCATCCATTTCAAAATCCAAATAAGCTTTAATGTCATCTCCTTTGGCTTCCCTGAATTTAATTTGTTTTTCATTTTCCGCTATCCCAAAATCTTTAAAGGGCTTTGAGAATTTGGCCACGAAATACACAATCTGGTTATTCGCCCATGCCGTTGACCTTCGGAAACCTTCAATTTCGGTATGGCTGATAATGCTGAATCCCGATTCTATAACCTTGTCCCTGTGCTGAAGGTCGATAATAATATGGGCGTCTTTGGTTTTCGGGAAGGTGTATTTATGGATGCCCGTTCTTTTTGTGGCGGTCAATTCCACACTTATTCCATAATCATCCAAATAGGTTTTGTAATAGCCCGCTTCGGCAATTTCATTATCATGGCTGAACCTGCTGGCATAGCCTTCATCGGGGTTGTCCGCCCCATTGTTCAATTTTACGTCCCCCACTGTGGGCATAAAAAGGATATCTCCATAATCGGGGACCCCCGTGCCACTCAAATGCGTGTGGCTGAATCCATAAACAATACTATCGGAAAAATGATAGCCGGAGCAACCGTCCCAACCTTCGAGCCTTGTATCGGGGCTTAATTGCACCATGCCAAAAGGCAGGCTTGCCCCGGGATAGGTATGTCCGTGGCCACCCGTGCCGATAAAGGGGTTGATATATTGGGCCAGGTCATCTTGATGCGTGTTTTTCGATGTGTTTTCAGCCTTCTGTTTTGCAGAGTCCTTACAGCCAATAAATAGAAAGAAGATGGCTGTTAGTAAAAGAGATGAACGTTTCATAATTCATGTTTTATTGAGATTTCATGGATGCTCTTTTGGGTTATCCTGTACATTTGGTGGCAATACCCCCTGAAGGTTTACTTAATTTGTCAAGCCCAATAAATGCTGAATAGCATTTAAGGAATATTCGGTCAACATTTCTTTGGCCTGTTCGGGTTCTTTTTTATAAACCCCCATTATTCTTTCTTCAAATGGGGCTTGCCCGGAGAGCAATTGTTTTTCGAAGGAATCAACGGATTTTTTGATTTTAGGGATCAGCTTCCCGTAATCTTCATCGATTCGTGCTGCCTTTTCCCCAAATGTCCAATATTTATGTCCTTTGGAATATTCTTCAAAATTTTCAATCTTATCAAAATGTGTTTTCAATGCCGTCTTGAAATCGGTCACGGCGAAGTTTTTTGGAACGGAAAGCAGTCCCGTATAAATTGGCACAAATGCTTCGGTACACGGACGGCGCGGTGCAATCCACAACACAGTGCCCAGTTCAACGGGGAGCCAATTCCTTGTTTGGGCCACAAAGCCGTACTGGTTGGTAGAAGAACAAACCGACATCGCTCCTTGTTGATGGGGGTTCCCCGTTTTGTAGCCATCTGTTTTGTCCAGTTCGGTCCCTTCGTAATGGTTTCTAAGAACCTTGAAAATATCGCTTAATTCAACTTTCTCTTTTGGTACAAATGAAAAGGGCAAATCATCTTCCAGTCCGTATTGTTTTTCCGATAAAGCATTGATGGAAATCCAATGTCGGGCCCTGTTGCCAAGTGAAGCAAGGTTTCCCTGATCGCTGTAAGCTTTCCTGAAATTAAAATCACCATCGGTTTTCGGATCGTACCATCCTCTCTCAACTGCATAGTCAACAATATCTTTTGAGCCCAGAAAGTTTATTGTATCGTCCAGATCAACATTTGTAATCGTATAATAATTGGGGATAATTGCGATTTGGTCGTCGGGGATACGTTGGGCAACCCAATGTTTTCCCTTAACTGCCGAAAGCATCCAGGCTTCGTTGGGTCCTGCGATGCAATAGGTACGACCGGACGAAGCATATCCCATTTCTTCGATAAGTTGTCCGCCGATTTTTATGGCCTCCTTCGCTGTTCTGGCCCTTTCGGCCATTGCCCTGCGGAGCCAGTAACCAATTCCCCCATCTGTGAGTTCCGGTTTGTCTTCCCTCGAAACACACGCATCCGAAGCTATAACAAGACCGAACTCGTTCATATAAGAATCCGAAAACTCAAGTTCGGGGATTTCGAGCCACAGATACCTAAAGGTCTCTTTTCCCTGTGCGATTTTCCCTCCCCTTTTCAAGGCTATGGAATCCCCTTGTCCGTAATATTCGTAAGGCGCAAGGTACCAGTTGACGACCCGGTCCCCCCAGTCATCTTCGTTATGTGCAAACATGATGGAGCCATCGGTCGTGGCATTTTTCCCGACAAGGACCGAAAAGCAATTGAAGCTTTCCTCTTCAAAAGTTTGTGAAAATAATTGGATCGTTAGAAGCAAGATGATTGCCGTTAGAATTGGTGTTCTTGAATTGACAGGTGTTTTCATAGTAAGGGTGTTTTTGAAAAAAACAAAAATAACAGAAATATCAATATACCGTGGAGAATCAAACTACTTTCATCTTCAACTATAGGCCAGAAGAATTAATTCTTTTTTTCCCTTAGGATCATTTTTCCGAAGGAGATCAATAATATCCCAATAACGGTAAGTATCCCCCCGTACAATTGGTGTTGTTTCGGCAACATTTGAAAATAGAGATATGCACCTAACACGACAAATAAACTTTTGCTGCTGCCAAGAATTGAATTGCGGGATGCTTCAATATATTTCAGCGCATTGTACCCGGCAATTACCGTTAGGAACGGCCCCAGGAGGGAACCAATAAAAATATTCACCATTGCCCCGGATGGGATTATAAACGATTTTTGGAAAACAAGCATCATTGAAAACGAAAACAGGAGCAGGAAAAACGCCCTGTTCATCGAAAGTAGGGCAGGTGGGATTTTCTTAATATTGATTTTGGCAATAATGGTCGAAAACGAAAATATCAGGGATGACATTACGATATAGCCAGTCCCATTGATAAACATACCCGATAAGGAAGCACTCCCTTTATAGCTGATAATGAAGGCGCCCGTGAGGGTCAATAGTATTCCAATGGCTTCGATATAATTAAAACGTTCCTTTAAAATGGTAATCCCCAGTATTGTCACAAAAATTGGGCTCATATTTCCAAGGAAGGAAGTTACACTGGGATTTTCGATAGTGTGGATGGCCGTAAAGAAAAAGGTGGTGGCCGTTACTTCAAGGATTCCCACAATGGCAAGGATACTGTACTGCCCTCGGTGTAAATTGGCAATGGTTGACCATTTACATGTTTTTATGACAAATATCAAGTTCCAAATCAGGCCAAGGCCAAACCAGTAAAGCCCGAACTGGGCAATGTGAACCTCGTTGAGCACTGCTTTACTAAAAATGTAAACATTGGAAACGGCAATGATTGAGGCAAAAGACCATAAATATCCTTTACTGCTGTTTTTCATTGTTTTTCCTAGTTTAGTTCAGAACCATAAAAAAAGGACATTAGGTTTCCCTATGTCCTTTTCGCTTTATACTTTGTAAAATCCTAATAGAAGGTAACCCTGTTGTCAACGATTTCTGCTTTCTTCTCTAAAGCTTTGATATATTGGCCGTTTGAAACACTTGAAGTGAAGCTGCGCAATAACTGTGTTTTGCTGATTTTTTTGTCTTCGCTCATATTGGGCTCATGTGTTTTGTCAACGATCATAAAAAATGCTGCATTGTTCCCTTTCACGGGTTTTGAAATCACACCTGTTTTCATCGCAAAAACTTTCCCCAGCACGTTTCCTTCGTTTCCAAAACGGGGAATGCTCCTCATGGCAAAAGTAATATTGGGAACCGTGTCAACTTTTGTGTCAAGTTTCTGGGCTATTTGCGCAAGGTTTTTCGAATCTTTTGCAGCGGCCTTAAATTTCTCGACCATCATGTCGCCTTTGAGTTCTTTCTTGACCAAGGGCTCCACACGTTCTTTCAATTCTTCAAAGGGAGGTATCCCTTTTTCCCTTACTACGGTGACCATCGCAACCACATATTTGTCTTCCATCGAAAATACATGCGAAACGGAACCAACACCGATACCTTCGATATAGGCCCATTTGACTATTTGCCTTGGGTTGTCGATCCCTGCAATACGGTTGCCCATTGGCTGGATGTATTGTGCAACCCTTTTGTACAGTCCCATGCTTGTTGCCAGAGTGTCAAAAGCCTCAAGTGTAGTGGCTTTCCCCTGGAACAAACTTGCTTTTGCATAAACTTCCTGATTGGTTTCCTTGCTTGGTGTAATTTCCCTGTCAACCATCGCGACACGTACTTTTTTTGTAGGCTCTTTTTTGCCTGTTACCTTTATAATATGATAACCAAATTGTGATTCGCAAAAAGTAATATCGCCTACTTTTGCATCCAATACGGCCTGGTTGAAAGGATATACCATTGCACCATCGGCAAACCAGTTCATGTCCCCTGAATTTTCTTTTACCGAAGGATCATCGGAGAATTGTTTGGCCAATGCTTCAAGTTTTTGAGGTGATGCCTTTATCACTTGTTCCAAACTGTCGGCAAGTGCTTTTGCGGCAACTTTAATACGGGTAACATCCTTTCCTGCATATGGGTTTCCTGCATAAGAAATCAATATATGGCTGGCTTTCATGGAGTCGGGCCTCATCTGCACATCCACAAGCTTGGCCATATGCCATGAATTGTTTTCCTGATAAGGTGGGTAAAATGTTCCGACAGGTGAATTGAACATGATGGAATCAATCCGGGCCGGGAGCTCTCCCGGTTTGTGCAATGTGCTATCGTACTTATTGTCAGATTCCGCACTTACGAACAAAGGCACATTTTCAGCTTTCTGAAAATCTGCATAAATAGCGTCCACTTCTTTACGGATTGCTGCCCTGTCCTTGGCTGATGGCTTTACATCGAAAACCACATAGTCAATATCTTTTGAAGCTTCTTGCTCGTAATTTTGCTTGTATTTATCGTAAAACTTTTTGTAGTCGTTTTCGGTAACCGTAACCGTGCTGTCGTTAATGGTGTTGTATTGTACGCCCACCAAACGTATTTCAGCGGTTTTTTTCCTATCGATAAAATCCTTTACGATAAACGTATCGGGCATAAAATAAGCTTTCGTGATAAGGTTCTGGTATTTGGACTTTATCCTCTCTTGTTTAATGGCTCCAACAAATACGTTCCATTGGTTTTTTGAAGTTGGATCCATCCCGTCCAGTTGCTTCATGTAATTCCTTACCAATTGCGGATCGTATTGCTGTGTCTGGGGGTCTTTGAAATACTGTTTGATATATGCATGGGGGTTGTCGCCCTGCAATTGGTCGAACAATTCCTCTGCAGATACAACAACACCAAGCTCGTCATATTCCTTTGCCAGCACGATTTCCTGAATCATCTGATCCCAGGTTTGTTGCCTGATGTTGAAAAGTTCATCTTGCGTGAACTGCTCCTTCTTTTGGTTCCTTTTTTGAATTTCAAGGTTGGTTTCATATTTCGCATTGAATTGCGACCAGGGAATTTCTTCACCATAAACTTCAGCAATAAATTGCTGTGACCTTTGTGGTCTTTTCTTTAAAAAATCACCAAGTACAAATGCGGCCAGTGCCAGACCGATAATGACAATTAATAATCCGGATTGCTTTCTAATTGTGCCTATAAGCGCCATAATTTCAGTTTTTAAAAATAGGCTGCAAATGTACAATATCTATATTAAACAATGAAAGAATTTTTTAAGTAATTCCTGAAGTGGTGAAAAGCCTGCTTTCCCTTGTTATTATGGCTATTGGTGGAATTTTTGTATGGGCTGGGGCCGTTTGGATTTTGAATGTTTTTTGAAATAACGACGATTTTGCTTCACACAAAGCCCGTATAGTTATTATTAGGCAGTCGTTTTCAGGAAATTGCAAGTTAAACTCATTGCTTAAAAGCAATAACATATAATGGAATAGAAAATAATCAAATCGGATCAATCCTCGATTATCAAATGTACCTGTTCGATATGGGTTTGGGTAGCTGCGGTAATTATAAACAGGAAAGGGGATTGTCGGATATGGTCGTTCACATCCGGAATGCTTTCATGGGTTTTAATTATCAAACCTCCAAGCGTTTCGTAATCGTCCCCTTCAGGGAGATCCAGTTTGTATTTTTCGTTGATGTAGTCGATTTCAAGGCGGGCAGAAAAGAGGAACTCCTTGTCATTGATGACTTTTTCGATATTATCTTCCATGTCGAATTCATCTTCGATCTCACCAAATATTTCCTCGATAATATCCTCCATGGTCACCATTCCGGAAGTCCCCCCAAATTCGTCAACGACCAACGCAATGCTTTTGTGTTCCTTTATAAACATGGTCAATACATCATTTGCAAGCATGGTTTCATGCACTATAGGGATCGATCGTTCGATAGATGCAATGCTGTTTGGCTTTTTAAACAAATCGGACGAATGCACAAATCCAATGATATTATCGATACTTTCTTTATAGATCAGGATTTTTGAAAACCCGGATTCCGTAAAGAGCTTTTTCAAGTCATCAATAGGATCCTTTTCTTCAAGGGCAGCAAGTTCGGTGCGTGGCACCATACATTCCCTGAGTTTAATACTTCGGAAATCAATTGCATTTTGAAACATCTGGATTTCCTGGTTGACCTCGTTTTCATTTTCATCTACAGGGCTGAATTCTTTCAGGTAATTATCCAAATCGACCGGGCTAAATGAATATCCCCCGGTACTAAATTTCAGCCTGAATATATTTTTCAGGATAAAATCGGAGGAAACAATCATTGAATAAACAAAAGGATAGAGCAGCCAGTAAAAAACTTTTATTGGAATGGCAAAAAATGTCAGGATTTTATTGGGGTTGATCCGAAACAGGATTTTTGGGATAAACTCTGCCGTAACAAGTATGATAATTGTTGAAACGATGGTTTGGGTAGTGAGCACCACGAATTCGCTTGCATAAGAGCCAAATATGTTGCGAATGGGGGATTCCAGGATTTTGGCCATAACGAAACCGTAAATTACCAGGGAAACATTGTTTCCCAAAAGAAGTGTCCCAAGTAAGCGTGATGGGTTCTTTACAAAAGCCGCAAGTACTTTGGCCGAAAAAAGCCCTTTGTTTTTGTCGAGCTCGATTTTTAGTTTATTCGAGCTTGCAAAGGCGATTTCCAGGCCGGAAAACAGGGCTGAAAACAGGAGTGTCAATACGATGATTATCCAGTCGTTCATTTCGTTTTTGTTCTATGCTTGCCCATTATTATTCGTCATCTTCATCAGGGTTTATGCTCAGTTCCCCGGTGGGATTTTTAATGTTGTAATGTGTAAAGTCCTGATCGGAGGTGAGGCCGTCACCATAGATTACGGCATCGGGCTTGGTAATGGTGATAAACACATCCGAAAAAATAATCCCCTTTTTCTGATCCCATATCAGGTGTTCGGTTTCGAGTTTCTCGTTCTTTGCTTTATTCAGGACTACCACATTGTTTTTCGCTTCGATTATCTTTTTCTTTTCCCAGTTTATCCCATAATTGGCCGTGATCTCGGATTTTTCATTTTGCAAGGAATCGTAAAGAATAACCTTGAAACCATCGGGGAATTCATAGTAAGAATCATCAGCCTCATATTTTTTCATAAGGGGGCTTAGTAATTTGGCCTGGATGAAGCCCGAATCACTGTAAATCACTTCGAGATCGACCACCGTTTCCAGGGGAAGGGAATCTATTTGCGAAAGTGAATAAATTGTTTGAATGTCGTTTTCACATGCAAAAAGCATTACCACTGATAAAACAGCGATAATGCTCCTGATTTTCCTGTAAATCCTGTAAGATGTTATTTCTTCTTCCACTTAATGGATTCATTGCTTAGTCAGATGTTCTGACTGTTGTGGTTTCATTGATCCAACATTCAACTTTGTACGGGTCGCCCTTTTTCAGGTCATAAAAGAATATGGTTTCTGTTGTGGGGAAATACTGTGAATAAATCTTGATTTTTGAGTTTACAGATTCTGCAACCGATGAATCAACTGATTTGGCTTTTTTGTATTTGTCAACAGCTACCCAATATGCCACCGTTTTTGTGAGATCGTTATCGCCACAACTTTTGGCCGTAGCTACGTACATGTCACCGATCAGGATGTATGGTTTCCCATCGTTTGGCCTAAGTTTGATGGCCGAATAACAGTGCGACCGGGCAGTGGAATATTGTTTTAGCTGGAAATATACGTTGGCCAATAAATAATGTATGTCAGCTTTGTCATTGTCATCTTCTGACAATGTAATGGCCTGCTTCAAATACTCGGCTGCTTTTTTATAGTTTTCTTCTTTTATATACATTTTCCCCAATAATTCAGCGGAATTAGCAGTTGGCTCTATTTTATGTAGGTTTTCAACTGCCATTTTATACAATGGATACTTTGTGCAATTCCGTTTATCAAGTTTCTTGATAATATTCTTCAGTAAGTCTACGTCATTTGGGCTTTTCTCAAATTTTGGCGTGAACATATTTACAAGGTCTTCACAGGAAGCATAAGGCTGAATCGATAGGTCAAGGTTCCCTTTTATGTTTAGCCAGCTTTTTTTCTTTTTTTCATCTTTTGCGTTTGCAATATTGTAGTCGATGATTTTGCTGGATTGATCATAAATATCCAACAGGGTGGCCTTTTCCGCTTTTTCTGCCTTCACCATTTTTTCTGCAGATCGGAAATAGTAGATCAGGTTTGGCCCCTGTGATTTATTCCCTTGCATATCAATGGATTTCTTCAATATGCTGTATGATTGTTCATAGGCCGAAGGACGTAATTTGTATAAATCAACACCTTTTTTACCAAGAACATAACCCTCTTTGCCGAAATACTGGATTCGCTGATCGTAAATCCTCATCAGGGTGTCAATGTATTTTTCTTTAATGGCCTTGTCGCCCGTGATTTTAATCATATGTTTCATAAGCTTCTCGCCATGCAAATAAATATTGATGGTACTTCTGGGGCAGTTTAAGAAAACCCACCTCCATGAAGGGAGTGCATCGTTCCATGATTCATTTTGATAACCACTTTTTTTCCACTGTTTGTAAAATTCATAATAGAGGGAATTATTTTGAATGCAGGTTATGCTGTCCGATCCGTATTTCCCGGTATTTTCTTGTGCCAATATTTCATTGGTCATCATTACACTCAGTAATACACCTGCGATTAAAATGATTTTCTTTTTCATGATTCAAATTGTATTGAATTAAACATCTATCTTTACTAAATATAAAACAAAGTTAAGGATTCTAATTGACAATCATTAGTTGTATTTCCTTTTCTGGAACCAAAACTCGTTGATCAATAT
>JAADJA010000060.1 GCA_013151015.1 Chlorobiota bacterium | reverse complement strand
CTAAGTTTGTCAATTATTATTTGGTCGTTTGTGATTTCTTCGGTTTTTTTCCTTTTCTAAGTTTTCACATGGTTTATTTCTTATTTTTGTACGAAATAAAATTGTCGTGAAAATCCTTTATGAAAATATAAAACTTGCATTTGAATCGATAAGGGCGCATATGTTGCGGGCCATCCTTACCGTGCTTATAATTGCTTTTGGGATCATGGCCCTTGTGGGTATCCTCACTTCCATTGATGCCATTGAATACAAGCTTACGGAAAACTTCACGATGATGGGCTCCAATACCTTCAACATTAAAAACCGTACCATGCGGATCCAGATCGGGAAAAAAATGAACCGGCAACGGAGGTTTGAACCTATCTCTTTTGATGAAGCCCTTACGTTTAAAGAGGAATTCAATTTCAATGCTTTTACGTCCGTACATACTTTCGCCACACATATAGCCACATTAAAGTACAAATCAGAAAAAACAAACCCGAACGTAACTGTTATCGGGACCGATGAAAATTACCTCACAACTTCGGGTTATGAAATTAACCTCGGGAGGAATTTCACCGTCAACGAAGTATATTTTGGCTCCCATGTCGTGATTATCGGGAGCGAATTGCAAAAGAAACTGTTCAAGGACAAGGAAGACCCCATTGGGAAAATCATTTCCATTGGCCCCGGAAAATACAGGGTCGTGGGTGTTTTGGCCGAAAAAGGCGCAAGCATCGTTTCGAGTGACCGAAATTGTATTTTGCCCTTGAACAATGTCCGCCAGTACTTTTCGAGGCCAAACCGCTCCTATACCATTAATGTGATGACCAAGGATGCAGGGCTCATGGATGCCGCCATTGGTGAGGCTACCGGATTATTCAGGGTTATCAGGGGAACCCCTTTGGGAGAAGAAGACGATTTTGAAATTTCAAAAAGTGATAAGCTGGTCGGGATGCTGTTGGACAACTTAAAATACATCCGGTGGGCAGCCATTTTCATCGGGGCCATTACCTTAGTTGGGGCGGCCATCGGACTGATGAACATCATGCTGGTTTCGGTTACCGAACGAACCCGTGAAATCGGCATTAGGAAAACAGCCGGGGCTACCCGCCGTACCATTAAAAACCAGTTCCTTGCCGAATCCATTGTCATTGCACAAATCGGGGGAGTTTTGGGGATTATATTCGGAATTGCCATCGGCAACGGCTTGTCCATGATTATTGGCAGTAGTTTTATCATTCCCTGGGCATGGATCCTTTTGGGTGTTGTTTTGTGTTTTATTGTTGCCATACTTTCCGGCTATATCCCCGCTACCAAGGCGGCCAAATTGGATCCGATCGAGTCTTTGAGGTACGAGTAAGAGAAGAAAGAGAACCAAGATTTGTAGAGAAAACTCATCATTTTTTTCGTTGGACCTCTGCGATTGTTGCGCGAACATTCTTACATCATCGCATTAAATCACTTACCCTTTCCAATCTTTAATAAATACACCGGACTTAATAAAAGCAAACCGGATGAAGCAATAATAATGGCATAGGCAAGTCCGAATTGATCGGCCAGCAATCCAATGAGCGGAGCGACAATGGCAGCCACAATTGAATGTGCCTGGGATTCGGCCGAAAGGACGGTGGCCAAAATATCCTTCCGGTTAATCGTTTCCGTAACATAGGAAATCCCGATGGGTTTGCGCAGGTTCTCGATAAGGTAAATGGCGATAAAAAAGACAATGGAAAGCACAACCAATCCCGATTCGAAGAAAACCCCGCTAAGGATACCGGCAACAAACCCCAATATAATTGTATAATTTAACGGGGGTTTTAGGGATTTGAACTTGACAGAAAAACGCCCGGAATTTCTTGCCGCAAACGAAGTGAGCAGATAAATGAAAAAATAAACCGATCCGATCACGATGGCTTCCCTTTGTTTATCTTTCATCAAAAGGAATACGGGCAAACCCAGGGCAAAAGTTTTGAGAATGGGTTGCAGGAAATCCTTAATCGCCCGGTAATAACCCGTAAAAAAGGAGAGGTTTGCAAGTGCCTTTAACACTTTCACGTCTTTGAAAGAAAACACGAAATCAAGCAAAACCTTTTTGAATGTGGCCCAAACTCTCCCTTTTTCAAACCTGGCAACATTTCCGTTCAGTTCTTTGGGATAAGTAGAAATAAGTATGAGGTCAAGTATGTATGGAATTGTGGAAAAAATAAAAACCAAGCGATAGCTTTGTGTAAAAATCACAACAAAGGCAGCAAGTAGTGCCGAAACAGCCGAGCCCAATTGCGACCAGGAACGTGTATGACCATAATACCAAACCTTTTGGTTTTCCCAGCCTTTGAGTTTCAGGTAATCGAAAATCATGGCTTTATGCGTACCTGTCCTGAACGCATCACCAACGGCATAAAGGATCATTGCCACAATAAAAAACGGGAAACCCTGTGAGAAATAAAATCCGACAAACGAAAATATATAGAATGAAAAAGAGAAAACCATTGTCCTTTTCCGCCCGAGCGAATCGGCAATAACGCCAGCAGGGATTTCCAGGATGTTTCGGGTGATTTCGCGGATGCTGTACAATATCCCGATCTGCAAAAAGCTGATCCCGTTTTCGAGGAGGAAAAGTATCAGGAAGGGCTCGAACAACCGCAGGTTTTTTAAAAAGCCATAGGAACAGAATTTGTAATACTGGAGGTCTTTGGTGAAGGAACGGGCCTTAATGGTTTTCATTCATGCATTTTAAACATTCATCTTGTAATTAGCTCCAATTCATTGATCCTGTTAAAATCCTTCTTATTTAAAGTTGCTAATTTGTGATTATTCCCAATTGCAGTGGAGGCAATCAAAATATCATCAGTTCCGATTAGGTAATTTCCCTGTTTTAAATTTTTGTAAATATTTGAAGCAATTTGGGAACATTGATCGTCAAAAGGTAATATCTTGGATTTTTTAAAGAATTTGACCCAAAATATATCCTTTTTCTTATCTCCTCTCAACACTTCATATTTTACAATTGCTGGAATCGCAAATTGATATTCCTTGGCAAGTTCAAACAATAAAGTTTTGTGTTTGTATTTGCTGCGATAAAACTCGATCAAGATTCCTGTATTCAAACAAATTACTTCCATTTATTGAAATTTTTCTTTTTTTCCAGGAAAAATTCGTAGTCTTCATCGCACATGACCGGGGCAGTCAACAAGAATTCCTGAAGAGAAGTCAATTCTATTGGAGCTTCTTTTGAATCAGACTCCCTTAGAACCCTGTCCGCAAATTTTCCTTTCAAAAGTGAGCTATACCTATTAGTTTCGCTAATTTTCATACTGTACAAATATCTCAAAACATCATCGAGGACATCTTCGGGCAATTGATCTATTTCGACCTTGATTTTTTCTTTTGTATTCATTATTTATAAAATTCACACAAAACTAACGAAAAAAATGACAATTCGTAATACAACTATTTATCCCCTTTCATTTTTCCCAAATACTCCATCCCGCCCAGGTTCATTTTGGAACCCAGTTTTGCGATGTGTTTCAGGTCGATATTCCCTGTTAGGCTCATCAATACAACTTCATCCTTGCCATTTACGACCATCATCAGTTCCGAGATAATGCCTCTTTCTGACCTTGAATAAAAGTTGATTTTTGCATCACTCTCCTTTATCACCATCAATTCATCATATTCTTTAAAAGGGATTGATTTTTCAATGTCGGAGTAAAAATTGTCCATGGTTTCCTGTTTGCCATTTTCAAGGGAATACTGCAACAACTGCATTTTTTCAATGCCGTCCAAGGCCTTTTGCAGTTCTTCAAAATCCTCGTCATCAGACTCGATGTCGGCAAACAACTGGAACAGGCCTTTTGAAACATCAACGGAGTTAAAACCATCGGCACCTGAATATTTTTCAAAAAGATTGTTCACGGCACCGTCCTGTGCATTCACCTGAAATGGGACAAACAGTATTGACAAAATGGCTAATGTGGTATTTCTAAGTATTGTTTTCATGATTTTATATTCTAATTGATTCATTATTAATAATGTTTACTGACATAACCCAAAAGCATCAAAGAGACAGCGTCATTGCGAGGCATCGAATTGTAATGTCGTCATTGCGACACGTTTTAGGGTAGGCCATGAAGGTTGGCAACGGGGAAGCAATCTGTTTGCAATAGAAGGCTACCAGAACAGGTTGTCGTACCTCCAACAGATTGCCACGAAACCCTACCACACGAATCCGTTCAAAGGTTTCTCGCAATGACGACATAAAACTAGTCATCAATATTTTCCAGGTTCTCCATCCCATCGATGTTCATGGATTTGGATAATTTGGAAATCGTTTTCAGGTTGATATCGCCCTGTATGCTTATCAATGCGTTGTCATCGTCACCACCTACGATCATCAGTAATTCTTTGATGATTTCCCCATCTTTCCAGATCAGGAACTTGATATCCTGTCCCTTCTTTTTTACTGTCATCAGCTCTTCATACTTTTGCTTCGGGAAATCCTTCATGATCTCATCGTAGAAATTCACGTTTTTTGGTGTTTCGGTCGAATCCTTTTCGATGGACAGGATTTTAATACATTTCAAATCCTTCACGAGATCTGAAAACTGTTCTTCATCTTCGGCATTGTCGATATCGGCAAACAGCTCGAACATATGCCGGGTGATATAAACGGAAGTATATCCGTCTTCGCCGGAATATTTATCGAACAATGCATCGGCAGGGCTTTGGGCAAAGCCAAAGACAGGAAGGATCAACATTAAAACAATTGCGCTTTTTTTAAGAAGCTTTTTCATGATTTCTATTTTTTTAGTTGTTATACATTTACTGACTCGTCTGGACCACTTTGCACAAGCCAAACATCAAGAACAGTGGCCTGACGAGTACAAGAATGGTATTTTATTTCTTAGTTGTTATTAGATTTTTTGTTTTGTTCAATACGGAAAGTTTTTCCATGTTTTTCATACCTGATTTTAAATTTGATATTTTCTTTAATTCCCTGAAGCCGTTCTCAAGTTCGGCCACATTTTGCAATTCATCGGATCCCGTGTTCATGTTACCCGAAACAAGCATGAGGATTTTCTTTGTTTCAGCATAAGCCAGTTCCTGGTTATCATAAGTATCTTCAAAATGGATTTGCGGCCCCCTTGTCTGAAAATAAACCCCCACACTTATCAGTATCAGGATACTGGCGGCAATACCCAATATAGGAAAAAGCCTGTACGACTTCCCCCGGGGACTTTTTGTCGATTCCTCTTTTCCAATGGCTTCCATTATCCTTTCGTCAAATCCTTCATCATTCAACATTTCGTTTTTGGAAGCACTAAAAAAGGAAAACATCTTTTTATAATTGGCCAAATGTACCGGTACTTCATTGTTCCCAAAGAAATCGTGCAAGGCTCTTTCCTCTTCCATCGAAGTTTCCCCAGACTCATATTTCCGAATCAATATTTCAATTTTTTGCAAATTCATAGTTGTAGGCTTTTAACATTTTCTCCCTGGTTTTTTTCCGGGCCCTCGAAAGGTTTACCCTAATTGTGTTCACGCTCATTTCCAACACATCGGCTATCTCTTCAAATTCATACCCTTCCACGTCCCGAAGGTGGATGATCATCCGTTGTTGTCCGGGCAACGAATCGATTATCTCCTTTACCTTATTGAAGGTATCGGCCCGTTCGGTATATTTATAAGGAGTGTCCATTGTAGTTCCCTGGTTTCTTTCGGTCAGTTCATCCGATTTGTGTTTTTTCGATTTCAATTTATCAAGGCAAAGGTTTTTTGTAATTGTCATGGCAAATGCCTCAATGCTTTTGTACTCCTTCAAATTATCCCGTTTCGACCATAAGCGCAAAAAGGTTTCCTGCACAATGTCCTCTGCATTTTCAGTGTTGCACAACAACCTGTTGGCAAACCTGAACAATTTATGCTTTACGGGAAGCACCTCTATTTGAAACGTTTCAGCGGTCATGTGTACAAAAGACGAAAGCTATTTGTTTTTATTACACGAAGGAAAGAAAAATATCCGGATTTTGATGAATTGGAAAGAAGGAAGACCGTGAAACCGGAAGGTTTGACCACTTATGTTCCACAAATGTTTTTACCAATTCAATGTTGTCAAAATAAGTATTTTAAACATCTCATGGGTTTGTCTGGATTGCTTTCATTGAATCCAATAGTCATGTCACAACAAATCAGAAAAGCCATAAGAATCAGTATGCTATTGATTTAGGTTATTCATATGGGCTGTCGCTACAATATTCTCAACTAAACTTGGACAACACATATTTTTATCTATTTTTGTACGCTTTACAAAATTGAGTTCAATCAGGTTTAAATAAAAATATACAATTATGTTTAAAGGACATCCTAAGGGACTTTATGTTGCATTTTTCGCCAATATGGGTGAGCGGTTCGGGTTTTATACGATGATGGGTATTTTAGTCTATTACCTAACTGCAAAATATGGGCTCACCGGAACAGATGCAGGAATTGTTTATAGTGTGTTTTATGGTTTGATATACGGTTTGGCACTCGTTGGTGGGCTTGTTGCCGACAGGACAAAAAATTACAAAGGGGTCATTTTTGTTGGGATGGTCACAATGCTTGCAGGTTATGTCCTCATGGCAATTCCCGGATTTGGACTTATATTTACACTAATTGCCTTATTTGTAATAGCCCTTGGCAATGGCCTTTTTAAAGGGAATTTGCAGGCAGTTGTAGGTCAATTGTACGATAATAAGAAATATGGGCATTTAAGGGATTCCGCCTTTAATGTCTTTTATATGGGGATAAATATCGGGGCCTTATATGCACCACATGCAGCATCTGGTATTATCCGTTGGTTTATAGAAAAACAGGGCTACACACGTAATGATCTACTTCCTTCGCTGATTCATAAATTCAACGATGGAACCCTTACTGGGACGGATAGTTCTTCATTGCAGGAATTGGCCAACAAAGTTACGGGGACTACCGTAACAGACCTGACAGCATTTGCTGCAAACTATCTCGAGGCATACAGTACAGGGTTCAACTATGCTTTTGGCGCTGCAGGCGCAACTATGGTATTCTCCTTTATTGTTTATCTTATATTCAAACGAATGCTTCCTGATGTTAAAAAGGAAGAGGAAACAGGTCAGAAGGTCGTTGAAATGTCAAAGGAAGAAACGAAAATGCGTTTAACTGCATTGTTCCTGGTATTTGCCGTTGTCATTTTCTTCTGGATGGCATTCCACCAAAATGGACTGACAATGAGCCTATTTGCAAGGGATTACACAGTTCAGGAAGTGGGGCCAACAGCCAATCTGTTCTTTAATGTTTGGTCGCTTACGGCAATGATAATTGGATTCTATGGTTTCCTTACATTGATTGGAAAAGGCAATTCGATGACATCGAAGGCCATTGGTGGACTGGTCTTAGCTGGAGGCGGCGTTGCTGCATATTATATGTATAGCACATTTGCACCTTCCACTGAATTTTCACCTGAACTTTTCCAACCATTTAACCCATCGTTTATCGTAATTCTCACACCTATTATACTTGGTCTCTTTGCCTGGCTTAACAAACGAAAAATGGAACCTTCCGCACCCAGGAAAATTGGCATTGGGATGATAATTACCTCCTTTGCCTTTTTAATCCTTTTAATAGGATCAATAGGTTTAGACCCATTCTCGGCACTTACGGAAAATTCACCAAGAGTAGGTGTCAGTTGGCTAATTGGAACTTACTTTACAATGACGGTTGCCGAACTATTTTTAAGCCCAATGGGGATTTCGTTTGTATCAAAAGTATCTCCTCCAAAATATCAGGGATTAATGCAAGGTGGATGGCTTGGGGCAACTGCTCTTGGTAACCAAATGCTTTGGGTTGGAAGTTATTTATATGAACGTATTGCAATCTGGAAAGTTTGGTCGGTTTTTGTCGTACTTACTTTGATTGCGGCAGGGTTTATTTTCTCAATGATGAAAAAACTTGACAGGGTTTCTAAATAATCTATTGATAAGATCGTATAACTTTCAAAAGGGATGGGATTTAATCCATCCCTTTCTCTATTTTAAGTAGTTTTGTGTACTGAAATTTCAGCTATTAAATGATTGATTCCAAATATCCCTGGGGACATTCCCGCCGTTTCAATTCCTATTCCGAATACTTTAAAAAGACTTTCGGCGAGCGGGTACAAAAAGTGACCATTGATGCGGGGTTTACCTGTCCGAACAGGGATGGTTCATTGGCCCGTGGTGGATGTACCTATTGCAACAATGATGCTTTTAACCCTTCCTATTGCGACCCCAACAAACCTATTGGGCAACAATTGGAAGAAGGGATCGGATTTCATTTGAAAAGGTACAGAAGGGCAAAAAGATACCTGGCCTATTTTCAGACTTACTCCAATACCTATGCACCCTTGGAAAAACTCAAGGAAATTTATTCCCGGGCATTAAACCATCCGGGTATCATCGGCCTGGTAATCGGCACCCGTCCCGATTGCATTGACGATGAGAAACTGGAATATTTCAGTAAATTGGCAGAGAAATATTACATCATATTGGAATATGGCATTGAGTCCTGTTACGACAAAACCTTAAAACTTATCAACAGGCAACATACCTTTGAGCAAAGCGTGGAAACCATCGAAAAAACAGCGGCTTATGGATTGAAAACAGGCTCCCATATTATCTTTGGCCTTCCCGGTGAAACCAGGGGAGAAATGGTGCAACAGGTAGATATACTATCACAACTACCTTTGAACAACATCAAATTCCACCAGTTGCAAATCATCAAAAACACGGCGATGGCCGTGGATTATAAAAAAGACCCTTCGCAATTTGATTTCTTTTCCCTTGAAGAATACATTGATTTTATTATCCGGTTTATCGAAAAGCTAAACCCCGGTTTCATCATTGAACGCTTTACGGGCGAAGTCCCGCCCCGCTTTCTTGCAGGGCCAAATTGGGGATTGATACGCAACGACCAAATCAACAACATGATCGAAAAAAAAATGGTGGAAAAGAACACATGGCAGGGAAAGTATTTTGCCCATTAAGTTGCCTGCTTATACCAAATTCATCACTTTTTCAATAATATCTTGATGTTGGGTTACTTCCTGTGCAAAAAAAATTATCAATTTTCCCTTTGATAAAACCAAAAAGCCCTATATTTGCTGTTCTTATAAAGGAATCCATTTTTTATTCATTAAATCTTATCAATTATGAAAAATTTTACAAGATTAGCAAGTGCGTTGATGATCCTTTTCCTTTCGTCCGCAATTGCAATGGGCCAATCGGATGCACTGAAACTGCAACTGGTGA
>JAADJA010000183.1 GCA_013151015.1 Chlorobiota bacterium | reverse complement strand
GTTTTGAACCATAAAAGGCATAAAAGGGCATTTAAGTTTGTCGCTGTGTCTTGAACCATAAAAGGCATAAAAGGGCATTTAAGTTTGTCGCTGTGTCTTGAACCATAAAAGGCATAAAAGGGCATTTGAGTTTGTCGCTGTGTCTTGAACCATAAAAGGCATAAAAGGGCATTTGAGTTCGTTGTTGTGTTTTGAACCATAAAAGGCATAAAAGGGCATATAAGGTTTTGCATTATGATGTGTTTTCATTGGCTTATAAAAGCTTGTTCCCATTGCATAATTTACCTTCAGGAAAAACTTCCTTTTATTTTCTTTTGTTCCTTTTATGGTTATTATTATTTCGCATTATTATTTTCTTCAATTAAAACACAAACCTATAAACCAGTTTCACTGCTGCATCCGTGGTTTGGGGCTTTAAATAGTCGATTTGCTTTATTTGCTCTTCGTAGCCAATATTATATACAAAGTATAAATCGGAGCCTATTTTGGGTATCCAATGCAATCGGAAATTGTAAATCATTACCTCGTCCAGGTCGTTGTATTGGCTGAACAAGGAAAAATTCAGTTTTGTTGTAAACGCATAATTCATGTAAAGGGCTATCTCGTTTGTCGTAATGTGTTCTTCAGGGAAATCCACATAATTGAGCGTATAACTTCCATTGAAGTTCAGGTGTTTGTTGACGTTTACACCTAATTCGCTTTCAAAGGTCTTGATCTTGCCCGTATAAAAATCGCCCCAATTGTAAAACAGGGCAATCCACAGGCGGCGTCCCTGGTAGGTCTCGAATTGCAGTTCATATTTGTACATCCAGTATTTTCCTTCCGGGATGCTGATTTCATCGGTAACTTCAAACACTTTGTCGAGACGGTCGTAGCTTTGTATGAGGTTCACCTCAAACCTTTCGCCCGATTGAAAGACAGCTCCGAGAGGCCGTGTTTCGTTGTACAAACTTTCCAGTTCGCCCGTGGAGTGCGTATAGTAAACGCTCATGCCCCATGGTTTAAAAAGCATCCGTTTTATTCCATATTTAGTGAAAATGCGCGGTGAGATCCTCAAGTGCCAGCTATACGAATTGTAATCGGTCCGGCGAATGTACCCAAGTTCGGGATTGAAGCCCTTTTGCATGGATGCCACGGCCATGTAATTATCTATCAGGTCATTTGGATAATCAACAAACAGACGGTAAGTAAGCGCGTTTTTCTGTGTTGTAAAGTATTCGGTGCTCGTTGTGATTTTTCCGGAAACAACAAGGTTCTTATGTCTTAGGAATTTTGAGGTTTGATAAGCCGCGTCAATTCCAAAAACCTGATTGGAAGTTGTGTTGTTAACCTTGTTCGTGAAAATGCCACCGATATATGATTGTTTGCCAATATCATATTTATAACGGAAAACGGTGTTGTTGGTGGATGAAACGGAATCGGTTTTCCCCTCCTGTATGTTCAGGAAGCCAATGTTGTTCTTCCCCACTTTCCCAAAAAGCCTGGCGCCCACGACAATGGGAACCTGTTCATCATCCTCAACGCCAATTTGCCGCGAATAAAAGGCATTGTTCCTATCGCCAAGATAATAACTGTACATGTCGTAGCCTTCGAGAAAGAACTGGCGTTTTTCGGGATAAAATACGGCGAAGCGCGAAAGGTTGACCGGTATCCTGTCCGATTCCACCTGTGCAAAATCGGTATAGCTTGTCAGGTTTAGTTTGAGGGTCGGGGAGAGGCTCACGTTCAAATTCCCCCCGGCTTTTAAAGGATAGGTGTCGCCATGATCCTCATCAAATCGCCACCCGGCGAGCAGATAGGGCAAAAATTCAAATTTCTTGGCATAGGCAATATCAATAATATCTGTCAATCGCCCGGCATTGGTGACCGCATAGATCGAGTAATCCCTCGACCAGCCCTGCCAGAGTGCTTCCTCGTTTTTGGAAACGATGTCACGCTCAAAATTTATTGCCCAGTTCAGGATGCTGTCTTTTTTGAATTGAAGGGTGCTGAAAGGGATATAGACTTCTGCAAACCAGCCTTCGTCCGTTTTTGTGGTTTTGGCGTCCCACACACCGTTCCAGTCTTTATTGCCGTCTTCCCCGCCATAAACCTGTATGTCGGCCCTTGCCCCATTGGGGTTGATGACGAACAGATAGCCGTTGCGGTTGTCGTTGAACGGGCTTATCACCACCTGGAAATTGTCATCCGACCTGTAATCAAAATCACGGTTCATGTTTTTGGCCACAATCTTTGAAACATCTTCTTGATAGCACCATACGCCAAGGTACAAAGTGTTTTGGTCGTACAAAACGGCAACCTCTGTCCGCTCGCTGACGGGTTCGCCGAAATTTAGATCACGTTGCGTGAAATTGTTGATATGTGGTGCTTCCTGCCAGGCGTCCTCTGAAAGGACACCGTCAAATTTGATCTTATCTTGTATTTTAAAAGCCTTCAAAGTTGCAGGTTCCGAATGTTGTGCCCGTACTTGATGAAGACCAAATACATAGAGCAACACAAACGATAAGAACAATTTAATAATAACCCCTTTTTTCATAATCCTAATTTGCAATTTCCACCAAACTGGTATCTGTCAGGCCGTAACCCCCACTACTGATAATCTTGTCATTTTTATTGAATGCAGGTGAAATGATTTCAGCTTCTTCGTGGTTTTGTTTGCCGATTTCCACCCTGGTTTTTACGGCCGTGCTGTCGTTTATCATTTTCATTACCCAAAAACCCTTCATCAATTCATCAGATAAAATACAGGATTTTGGGAGTATCTGTTTTTCTGTTTTGTCGTTTTCGTCGATCAAAACCCGGACGATCATGTTTTCGGGTACCAGCGATTGGGATTCAATCTGTACCAACACTTTCATCGTTTGCGATTGGGTGTTCATTTCGGGCAGGATATTGTAGAAAACGGCCTTGTGTTCCGTTCCATCGGGCAAGAGGACCACGCAATGTTTTCCCGGTTCGGCCAGTTTCCTGTATTCAAAAGGCACCTCGGCTTTCACTTGTAAATCGTTGACGTCAACAATGCTGCAAAGTGCCGAATTCTTATCGATGAAAACTGATTTTTTTACGACATCCAGTTGGTTCACGATTCCGCTTACGGGCGAATAAACCCTTACGGGACGGAAATTTTGCATGAGGGAATCGTTGGATTTCAGCATAAAAGCCTCTTGTGTCATTATTTTGAACAATACGTCCCCTTTGTGGATATGGGAGCCGGGCTTTATGTCCACTTCGCTTACATAGCCTGTGATCGGGGATGTGATACTGGTTTTGTTCAGGTAGGTTGTCTTTCCCGACAAAACCAAGTTGTCGGGGATGCTGCCCATTTTTATGGAGGCCGTTTTTACCTGCGCCTTTGAATTTCGAATGGCCCCGGTATCGGTCCCGGGACTTGTGCATGAAGCAAAAATTATCAGGAGAATAATTGCTATTGTTGATGTCTTATTTTTCATCTGCTGTGTCTTTAACCATAAAAGGCATAAAAGGGCATTTAAGTTCGTTGTTGTTTTTTTAACCATAAAAGTCATAAAAGGGCATTTAAGGTTTTGCATTATGCTGTATTTTCATTGTGTTATAAAAGCTTGTTTTCTTTGCACGATTTATTTTCATAAAAAACTTCCTTTTATTTTTTTTGTTCCTTTTATGGTTGGTTTACATTAAGTGCATTCTTCAATCCGGTATATCACGGTATAATTCATTTACGTATGTACGTTGGCCATCCCTGTATAAGTTTGTGACGTTGAAATTCAATAATAATCCTTCTGGCACATGGAACAGGTTCATATAGGTCATGGTCTGTGCTTCGTGAAGTGGATTAATTCCTTCGGTTGCTTTTAATTCCACGGGGAGTATGTTCTCAACAAATAAATCACATCTCAATTCTGTGTCCAAAGCCAGACCCTTATAATTGATAGGGACATATATTTCCGATTCGAACTTAATGCCCCTAAGTTTTAGTTCATGTTTCATACATTTGTGATACACACTTTCCAATAATCCCGGCCCAAGAGACTTGTGCACTTCAATTGCTGCTCCAGTTACTTTGTAAACTAAATCTTTTAAATATGTCTTTGTTGTTTCCATAATCTTTATTTATTAACGTAAAAGGGCATTTAAGTTTGTCGCTGTGTTTTGAACCATAAAAGGCATAAAAGAAAAGGGCATTTAAGTTTGTTGTTGTTTTTTTAACCATAAAAGGCATAAAAGTGCATTTAAGGTTTTGCATTTTGTTTTTTTTCTTTGGGTTATAAAAGCTTGGTCCCGTTGCATAATTTACCTTCATAAACACACATAATTTATCTTTAACCATACAGGAGCATGATTGAAAAAAACATTTGTACATTCGTGGCAATTTAAACATATGAAAAACCACCTTTTATTTTCTTTTATGTCTTTTATGGTTGTTTTTTGTCTCATTAGTAATTCCAAAAATTATAGGTGTTTATCAAGGCTTGTTTCTGCATTTTTAGGTCGATCAACTTCAGGTTGAGGTTTACCTTGTCGCGCAGTACGCTAACAAACTCGATGGCCGACAATTCCCCTTGTGAAAACTCCGTTTTGTAGATTCTTATCAGTTTGTCATAGGAATTGCCTTGTGCCGATTTTATGGATATTTGTTTCCCGATCGACTTTATTTGATTTAGGATTTTTGTTTTTCGGACGGAGTTTTCGGTAATGAACCGTTGTTTTTGGAAAGAAAATTCCCGGGTGAGTATATTTGTCCGTTCCCTGTTAAAATCGCGTTGGTGCCCATCAAAAAGCGTCCATGAAAACTTTAAGCCGAAGCCAATCCCGATACGGTTATAATCCGGAAGATAAATGGCATTGAGCCCGCCATTGGCAAAAAGGCTCAACTGGGGCTGGTATTTGATTTCCGACATTTGCCTAAGCGAATTTAGTTTCAGGCTGTCCAGTTTGTATTTTTTCAGGAAAAAAGATTCTTCCGGTGGTTTGTTCAGGCCGAAACCATGTTCCTTCAATTTCACCGTATTTGTGTCGTTGATGCCACAGATAATGTTCAAGTCAAGGAAATCCTGCTGGTAACTGGCTTTTGATTGTTCCAGGGAAACCTGGTAATTTTGATATTCAATGTTCAAAAGTTCATAATCCGAATATTTGTAAACGCCGCTTTGTGTAAGTTGCCCCATGAGTTGCAATTCCTTTTCCACAAGGCCGGTCAACTGCGAAAAGGCATCAATCCTTTTCTGTGAACGGAGGCAGCGAAGGTACTGAAGGCCCACAATGCGCTCAAGTTCATGGGCTGTCATTTTTATTTCGGTTTCGTTTATCTCCCTCGAAACGGCCAGGTTCCCTGAGGCTATCTCCACCCTGTTTCCACCAAAAACGGGTTGCTCCACAGAAACAAAGGCCTGGTATTGCCCGCCATCGCTCGCATTCAGGTCATAGCCGTAATAGTCGTGGGCCCCGGGCGAAACAAATTCAAATTTCGTAGTGTTGTTGTCCGTTGAAATGATGGGGGCGAACAGGAGACCTGCATCGAGTGAGATTTGAGGGCGGGTATAAAAAGCCTTGATGCGTTTCAGTTCCGCCTCCATCGCCTTGTTCTGGGTTTGTTTCCTGAAAATAAGCGGACTGTTTTCCCTGGCAATTGCAAGGAAATCGTCAAAGTCTTTGGTTTGCCCGTTTGCGCCCAAATTTAGAATACCGATAAAAAACAGTATCAGTCTGTAATTCATTGTTTACCTCTTTTTATCCTAAAACAATGTTGCCCTTCTTTGAAAGAATAAACTACTTCCAAACCGGACGAGTTGCAAATTTCCTTCACGATGGCCAGGCCCAGCCCATTCGAACTGGAATTGTATTTCACAAAACGCTTGAATATTTCAGTCTCGTCCAAGGCATCCTTTGCCCCGGTATTGCAAATACTTGTTTCATTTGGTTTCGACAATACCCTGATTTTGCCGTTTTGCATATTGTGGCGCAGTGCGTTCATCAAAAGGTTGTTCACTAAAGTGGCGGCCAAATCCGGGTTCATGGAAACCTCGAACTTTTCGTTGAGCTCTTTTATGATCTGAATGTTTTTCGACTCGGCCAATACCTGATATTCGTTTAATTTCTGATTGAACAGTGAACCGATGTCTATTTGCTGAGCCCCTGCAAATTGCTTGTTCTCGATTTTAGTGAGCAATAACAGGCTCTTGTTCAATTTATCCATCCGTTTTACCGATTGGAATGCGGCATATATTTTTTCCATTTGCTTTTGGGGCAAATCTTCCTGTAAAAGTTCCTCAAGGTGAAGGGATATTATCGTCAGGGGCGTTTGAAGCTCATGGGAAGCGTTTTCGGTAAATTGTTTTAAGAGTTTGTAATCCTTGCCAAGCTTGTTTGTCATTCGCGAAACCACTGTGTTGAGGCGATCGAATTCCAGGATATCCGATTTCTTTAAGTTTAGCTTTTCCTCTTGGGCAAATGAATAGCTTTCGATGGCACGGAGGTTTTCCTTGAAATCTTTCCACACCGTTCTGTTGAAACGTTTGTTGATGAAAAAAGAAAGGACAAAGGCGGATAGCAACATGAAGAGCAAAGGGAGGAAAATAGCCTGGAGCATATCTTCGGATTCAATCATGGAATGCCGGATGCGAAGGTCGTAGAAAACCCCTTTGATTTCCACTGTTTCCGACAATTCAATGTATGGCTCGTCTTCATAATCTTCTGCTTTGTTCTGTATGAAGATTTCCTTGTAAACC
>JAADJA010000192.1 GCA_013151015.1 Chlorobiota bacterium | reverse complement strand
GATCATTTTTTCAGGATATCCAAGGAAATGCGCGTTGAAATCCCCGATACGATGAAATATTTTTGTATTTCCGAAGCTACTGCTTTTTATTTACAAAAGCATGTGCAGTACCGGAAGCGCAAGATTTTCAGCGGGAAACAGAATTTCAAGGATTTGTTGGAAATTATCCAAAAACATAAAAACGAAAAGTTTTTGTTGCCGTGTTCTGATATCCACAAATTAAGCCTTGTTAAACTTCTTGATGACAATAAGATCAATTATAGCAAAGCGATAATTTATAAAACGGTTGCCAGTGATTTGTCCGATGTGGATATCGAGGATTATGATTTGCTGGTGTTTTTTAGCCCTGCCGGCGTGAAATCGCTTTTCAAGAATTTCGAGGAGTATAAACAGAACCATACATTGATAGGCGCATTTGGCCCCACTACCTCAAAAGCGGTAAAAGAGGCAGGGTTGAAAATCAATATCCCGGCACCTACCAAGACTGCCTTGTCGATGACAATGGCGATTGAAGAATATCTTCAGGAAGCAAACAAGAGGTAGTTTCTGCTTTTTTTTTGACAATCTTTATTTTCATTAATTGTTTGGGGAGTTAATATGCATACCTTCAAAAAAGGGGAGCGCTTATCCCGAAAAAAAACCATTGAGCAACTTTTTTCAAAGGGGAAAAAGTTTTACGTTCCCGGTTTTAAGGTCGTTTGGCTGCCTTATCCATTGGAAGATGGTTTCCCTGCACAAATCCTCATTTCGGTTTCAAAGAGAAGTTTCAAACATGCGGTTGACCGTAATTTGCTGAAACGCAGGATAAGGGAAGCATGGAGACAAAACAAAGGGGACTTTTATAATTATCTCACCGACAAGAATACAAGCTGCGCACTTTCGGTCATTTATCTGTCGAAAGAAATAGATTCCTATCAGGAAATAGAACAGAAAATATTATTAGTTTTACAGCGTTTACAATCTGAATATGAGAAAACTTCTTGGTAAGTTCTTTATATTGTTAATTCGTATTTATCAAGGGGCAATTTCACCATTCTTTCCTGCCTCTTGCAGATATACACCCACTTGTTCGACATATGGTGTGGAGGCGATTAAGAAATACGGTCCGTTTAAAGGTGGATGGATGGCCATCAAGCGGTTTTTGTCGTGCAACCCGTGGGGCGGAAGTGGTCATGACCCTGTTCCTTAAAGAAAACAGAATTATACATTACGGTTTAAATTATACTAAAATGAACGATACACAAAAACAATTTTCAGGATTACTTCTTCTCCTTTTTGTATTTATTTCCAGTCTGGCAATTGGCCAAAATTCCAATAATTTTGAGATAGGCAAAAACCTCGATATTTTCAGCACAACCTATAAGGAGTTGAACATTAATTATGTGGATGAAGTAAAGCCGGGAGAGCTTATGGAAACTGCGATTGATGCCATGCTGAAGACCCTTGACCCCTATACGGTTTATATCCCCGAATCGGAAATAGAAGATGTGAAGTTCATTACCACTGGCCAGTATGGAGGTATTGGGGCTTTGATCCAGAAACAGAACGATTATGTGGTTATTTCGGAACCTTACGAAGGAAAACCGGCACAAAAAGCCGGCTTGAAGGCCGGTGATATCCTATTGGAAATTGATGGAAAATCTGCAAAGGGAAAATCCACGAGCGATGTAAGTGCCATTTTAAAGGGCCAGGCAGGAACTTCGGTCAATTTGAAATTTGAGCGACCTGGCGATGAAAATCCGATTGAAATGAAATTGGTTCGGGAAAACGTAAAAATCGACAACATCCCTTATTACGGGATGGTGAGCGATAATGTAGGCTATATTAAGCTTACGGGCTTTACACGGAATGCCGGGAATGAGGTGAAAGATGCTTTTGTGAAACTGAAGGGCGAACATGATTTGAAGGGGATAATCCTCGATTTGCGCGGAAATGGTGGTGGGCTTTTGCAGGAAGCCGTTAACATTTCGAATATATTTGTGGATAAGGACGAGGTAATTGTTTCGACAAAAGGAAAACTGGCCTCAAAAAACCATACATATAGAACTGCGAAATCGGCCATTGACAATGATATCCCGTTGGTGGTTTTGGTAGATGGCAATTCAGCTTCGGCTTCCGAAATCGTTGCGGGCGCCATCCAGGATTTGGACCGGGGCGTTATCATTGGGGAACGCACTTTTGGAAAGGGCCTTGTGCAAAATGTTATCCCGCTTACGTACAATAGTCAGATGAAGATTACTGTGGCGAAATACTATATCCCGAGTGGGCGCTGTATCCAGGAAATAGATTATTCCCACAAAGATAAAAGCGGCCATTCCGAAAAAGTCCCTGATTCGCTGATCACTGCTTTTAAGACAAAAAATGGACGGACTGTTTACGATGGCGGTGGGATTGAACCGGACATTAAAAGTGAGAGGGATGAAATGAGCAAGTTGAGCATGAGCCTTTTCACTAATTTTCTGTTTTTCGATTTTGCCACAAAATTTGCCCTGGAGAACAAAGAAATTGCCCCACCGGACGAGTTTGTCATTACCGATGAAATATATCAGGACTTCATCCATTATATTTCCGATAAGGATTACGAATATACAACGCAATGCGAAGAAACGCTGGAGGACTTGAAAGAACACGCCGAAGAGGAAGGTTATTTTGACAGTATTTCGGGAGAATATGATACACTTTTCAAGAAGTTTGAGGAGAATAAAAAAGGGGATATTGCAAAGAACGAGGATGAGATAAAAAAGATATTGCGTTTTGAGATCGTTTCGCGCTATTATTACCAGAAAGGAAAGATTATTTCATCATTGTCGGATGATAAAGGGATCAAGAAAGCAATTGGTGTCATTGATGCCAATGATAATTATTTGGCTATCTTGCACAATGGGGGATCTTCAAACAAATAATACAGGATTTCAGGTTTTGTCCATAAGGATTTTTTTATGATAAAATGGCTACAACCATACCATAAGGATTTTTACTTTCTTGCTTTGGCATTGATGATTGTCAGCCTTCCCTTGTCGAGATTTGGGATGAGTGTTGCCCAATTTATGTTAGTTGGCAACTGGTTGGTCGAGGGGAAATTCAGGAAAAAATTCGACCGCATACGTTACAGCACCCCTGCATTGGTTTTGATTTCATTTTATTTGCTACATGTTATTGGATTGATTTATTCATCCGATATGCATTACGCCCTGAAGGACCTGCGGATAAAGTTCCCCCTTTTTTTCCTCCCCTTCATCATGTCAACTACCGAACCCCCGAACAAAAAGAATTTTCATATCTTGTTATTGCTGTACGTAGCTGCGGTAGTGGGAGGTTCGTTTTATAGTTTTGGGATTTTAATGACCAGGGACATTATTGATATCCGGGAGATTTCCCCTTTTATTTCCCATATCCGGTTTGGCTTGAATGTGTGCATGGCCATTTTTGTTTCTGTTTATTTCGCCCTTAATTGCTATAAGGAAAAAGCAAGGCTAAAGCTTGTTTTTGTGGCGGTAAGTGTTTGGTTGCTTGTATTCCTGGTCTTGAGCAGGTCTGCAACTGGTTTTTATGTCTTGTCAGTAACCGGGTTTTTCGTATGTGTTTATGCGATTGTCAAATTGAAAAACCCACGTCAAAAAATCATACTTGCCACGGCTGTGATCCTTGTTCCATTGATCCTGTTTTCCTATTTGTTCATTGTGGTTAAAAAATACTTCGCATCGGATCGGGAAGACCTGGCCCGTTTGGAAATAAAAACCCCTGATGGCAACGCCTATCTACATGATACTATTCATTTTCCTGTGGAAAACGGTCGGCATATTGGTATTTATATTTGTGATTATGAAATGCGCAAGGCCTGGAACAAAAGGAGCTCCCTCAAATTTGACAGTACCGACAAAAGGTCGCAACAATTGCGGTTTACGCTTATCCGTTACCTGAACTCCAAAGGTTTGCGAAAGGATAGGAAGGGTGTTGAATCTTTGACCGAAGCGGATATCCGGAATGTGGAAAAGGGGATTGCAAATGTGGAATACGCAAAGAAGTTCAGCCTTAAAACCAGGATTTATAAATTGTTGTGGGAATTTCAGGTAATGAAAGGAGGTGGCAACCCGGGCGGACATTCGCTATTGCAGCGACTTGAATTCTGGAAGGCCTCCATCGGGATTATCAAGCAACATTTTTGGATTGGGGTTGGAACAGGTGATATTGACCGGGCATTTGAAAAGCAATATGAAGAACATCAATCCTATATAGCACCGGAATGGAGGTTCAGGGCCCATAATCAGTATCTTGCGATTTTTGTCACATTTGGGATTATCGGGATTGTTTGGTTTCTGTTTTCCCTGTTATTTCCTGCTTTATACGATCACAAGCTGCACGATTATTTATATCTTGTGTTTTTTTCTATCCTATTGTTGTCAATGTTTTACGAAGATACATTGGAAACGCAGGCCGGCGCTACGTTTTATGCTTTTCTGAATTCATTGTTGCTTTTTGGCCGTAAAAAGTGATTTCGTGCTATAATAAAGATTTTTCGTAATTTCGCTTTTCTTATAAATATTGAAAATGCAGGAAATAAAAATAAGCGTCACCGTTTTTGAATACAATGATATTTCTGATTTGCCTGAACAAGAAAGACATTTGATGGAGCTTGCGGTAAAAGCAACTGATTTTGCATATGCACCTTATTCTACATTTCGAGTGGGTACGGCCCTTTTATTGGAAAATGGGGAAATCATTACCGGGAACAATCAGGAAAACATGGCCTATCCTTCGGGATTGTGTGCCGAAAGGGTTGCCCTGTTTTATGCTGCCTCCCAATATCCGGATGTGGCCGTGAATACCGTTGCCATTACTGCGCGTGCCAATGATTTCGAAATTGATCATCCCGTGGCCCCTTGTGGCGCCTGCAGGCAAGTGATGGCAGAAACAGAGAACAGGTCGAAAAATAAAATGAAACTGATCATGATGGGCGAAAAAGGGAAAGTGCAGGTGGTAGAAGGGGTGGACAATATCCTTCCTTTAATGTTTCACGAGGAAAACCTGAAAAAGAAAAAATAATTTTATTGAAGGCTTGATTGTCAAAACCGATATGGAACTCATTTCAACAAAAATTTGCAAAACATCCGACATTGGCGTAAACGATAATTTGTTCGGAGGAACCTTGTTGTCATGGATGGACGAGGCAGGTGGGAATTTTGCGGCCAGCAAATGTTGCACCCCCAATATGGTAACGGTAAAGATTAACGAAGTCCAGTTTAAAAAGCCAGTAAAAGTGAAAGAACATATCCGGATTTACGGGAAAGTTGAGGATATTGGGAAAACGTCCATAATGGTGTCGATAGAGGCCAGGCGTGTCATGTTTTCGGATGAAGCCGAAGAGAGTGTTTGTTCCACCGAAATGGTATTTGTTAAAATAGATGCTTCAGGAAAAGCATCGCCAATAAATGAAAAAATCAGAAAAAAATTATCAACCAACTAAACAACCACACATTATGAGATTTAAAATTTTAGTGCCCATCGCAGTTGTCTTTTTTACACTTACGGCCATGAAAGGCGATAAGCAGGCTTTTCAGTTTTTCAATGCAAAGGGGAAAAAGGTGAAGTTTGAAAATGTCGTGAAAGAAGCTGCCAAAGCGGATATTGTCTTCTTTGGTGAATTGCACAACAATGCCATGGCACACTGGTTCGAGCTGCAGCTCACAAAGGGGTTATATGATAAAAAGGATGGAAAGATTGTGTTGGGGGCCGAAATGTTCGAGAGCGACAATCAATTGCTTTTGGATGAATATTTAGGTGGAAAAATAAAAACAAAGAGTTTTGAGGATGAAGCCAAAATGTGGAACAATTATAAAACCGATTATAAACCACTCGTGGAATTTGCAAAGGAAAACCATCTGAAATTTATTGCTACCAATATTCCGAGAAGGTATGCTTCCCTGGTTAACAAACAGGGCTTTGAAGGGCTTGACAGTTTAACGGACGAGGCAAAAAGATTGATTGCCCCTTTGCCCGTTGACTATGATGCCGAAGTGAAGTGTTATAGCGATATGATCGAGATGATGGGTGGAATGGGCGGCCATGTAACGGCCAATATCCCAAAAGCACAGGCAATAAAGGATGCTACCATGGCACATTTCATCCTCGAAAACCTGCAAGCGGGAGAAACTTTCATTCATTATAACGGTTCCTACCATTCCGATAATTTTGAAGGCATCGTTTGGTGGATAAAACAGCAAAGCCCTGAAATGAAAATAGTGACCATCACCACGGTTGAACAGGATACCATCACCGACCTTTCGGAAGATGCCATGAACACTGCCGATTTTATCCTTGCCGTTCCTTCGGATATGACGAAAACGTATTAAGCGCAAGTGAAGAGGCTTGTCATTACTATATTTTTATTGAAATGTAATAAAATAATTGGCCAGGAAATTCCAGATTGTTACCACACCGATGGCCAACAGTTTGGAGAGGTAAAAGTTTAACTTGAATTTGCTCACGAGTGTCCAAAGGATAAGGGTATTGATCCCCAACCCGATGAGGGAAATCCCAAAAAAGAGGGAAAATTCCATGGCGATCTTTGGGTCATGGCTATGAAATGTCCAAATACGGTTCAGGATATAATTTGTGCTGGCCGCCACCGAAAACCCAATGGCATTTGCAAGGTATTTAGGGACTTTTAACCATTCCTTCGTAGCATAAGTGATCCCAAAATCCACAAA
>JAADJA010000156.1 GCA_013151015.1 Chlorobiota bacterium | reverse complement strand
TTCCCGATCAAGCATTCGGGCAGTTTTGATTTTATATTCTGTTGCCTTTTTAAATTTATCTGTTTCTGCCATGTCAGCAACAAATTTTGCAGGAATTCCTTGATTAAGTGCATGCCGTATTTCTTGAGCTGTAAGTACTAATCCACCAGTGTTTATTCTTTTAAAAATATTGTATTTTACAGATGTTGGTGTTCCTGGTTGGATAATATAAGCGATAATTTGAGTTTCTTCAATTGTACGTTGCAATGTTCTTGATAGATCATCAAAACTATTTCCTTCTAGATTTTCTAAAAACTCTAGACCTGTTAAACGTAATGTCTTGTTAATAACAAAATTTCTAATACTACTTAATCGCTGTAAGCCATCAACTACAAGCCATTTGTCATCATTAGTACCATCAAAATAAAATGCTGGTAATGGAAAACTAATTAAAATAGATTCAATAAGTTGGCTTTGCTTTTGTACACTCCATAAGTCATCACTTCTCTGAAACTCAGGAAATAAATCAATTTCAGGTTTTTTTGCTGACATCCGTTTGACCAATAAAGAAATAGTAGGTGATTTTTGGTCAATCTTGATTTCAGAGGGATTAAATGGATCTTCCATTAAAGAAGTGCCAACATCCTCCTCTTCAATTTCAATCTCTTTATAAAGTTCTGAATCTTTATTATTAATGTTTTTAAGCATTCCAAAAGTTTTATGGGGCAAAAATAGTAAATAATCAGAATCTTGTCGTTACTATTGCATTTGTATTATTTTATAATTTTATAAACCAAAATGTTGCATTTGCTAGTTGAATCTACCATACCTTCATAATTAATTATTTCAATAGACCTGTTCCATATATTTATTAACTTTGAATCCTCTAATTTTTAATTCTGGATGTTATGGGTTTCAAACAAATAGTTTTAGGTTTTTTCCTTATTGTGGTATTTGGGAAAGTGTATTCACAACCATCTTTTCCTGAAAGTGCCCCTGTTTTTAGTGATACAACGGTTCCCCGTGTGGACATAACGATCAATCCCGATACCCTGGAATGGATTTATGACAATGTGGAAAGCTATCAGGAGTTCCACGCCGATTTTATTTTTGATAACGGGGACGTGCGGGACACGCTTACCGATGTGGGTTTTCGCTTAAGGGGAAACACTTCGCGTTACTCCGAGAAAAAATCCTTTAAGGTTTCCTTTAACACTTTTGTACATGGGAGGAAATGGCATGGCCTTGAAAAATACAACCTCAACGGCGAGCACAACGACCCTTCTATTATCAGGGCAAAACTTTGTTGGGATTTGCTCCGGCAGTTTGAAATCCCGGCACCACGGGCAAGCCATGTAAGGGTTTATATAAATGACAACTATTATGGATTGTACATCAGCAGTGAACACATTGATGAAGAATTTGTGAAGTCCCGTTTTGGAAATAAAAACGGTAACCTGTATAAATGCCTTTGGCCTGCCGATCTTGACTTTTTAGGGACGTATTCCGATAATTATAAAATCACTGTTGGCGATCGGCGGGTTTATGACTTAAAGACCAATACAGAGGAAGACGATTATTCCGATCTGGCCCATTTTATCGATGTGCTGAACAACACCCCCGATGATGAATTTGTGTGCGAAATGAACAAGGTCTTCAATGTGGCCGATTATTTAAAGATAATCGCCGTGGATATTTTTACCGGGAACTGGGATGGCTATATTTACAACAACAATAATTATTATTTGTACCACAACACGGCCACAGGCAAATTTGAAGAATACATCAATTATGATATGGACAATACCTATGGGATTGATTGGATCGACCGGGATTGGGCTTCCCGTAATATATACGACTGGCAACAGCATGGGGACGAGGTTCGCCCGCTTTATACCCGGATGATGGAAAACCAGGAATTGAAGGATCGGTTTTCATATTACCTGAATCTCCTTATAAATGAGGTGATCGAACCGGAGGCTTACGATGAGTATATCGACGATATCAGGAATATGATCGCCTCTTATGTTGCAACCGATCCATATTACCCACTGGATTATGGTTGGGACTTTAACGATTTTATGAACTCCTATACCGAAGCTCTGGGCGGCCATGTTCCTTATGGGTTGAAAACGTATATAGATGCACGGCGGTTTAATGCGGCCGTCCAATTGGAATTGAACGATATTAATCCCATTGTAAAATATATATCCCACACCCAACCACATGTGGGTGAAGACGTTTGGACGAGGGCCTTTGTGGAAGATGAAGATGAAAACCCGATGGTGAAACTGTTGTACAGTATAAATGGGGCTGATTGGCTCGATAAGTTCATGTACGATGATGGCGAGCATGAAGACGGGGAAGCAGGTGACAGGATCTATGGGGCCATGGTTGCCGATTTTCAACAAAACATGAATGTTGCGTATCAGGTTTCGGCAACCGATAATTTTGGTTATTCAACTGTCTTGCCTTGTGAACCCGTGATAATTGCCATTTCGCCTTCTCAACAGGAAATGCTGTTCATCAATGAATTTATGGCGGACAATGATTCGACCATTGCCGATGAAAATGGCGAATACGATGATTGGATCGAGATTTACAACGGGGATGAAAATGATGTTTGGCTGGGCGATAAATTCATGACCGACGATTTACAGGTCCCGGATAAATGGGCCTTGCCCGATATGACAATTGCCCCAGGGGGATTTGTGCTGGTTTGGGCAGATGGCCAACCGGGGCAAGGGCCGCTCCATGCAAATTTCAAATTGAGCAAAAACGGTGAATCCATTGGTATTTATGATTCGGAAGCCACGGATTTCTTCCCCTTGGACACGATTATCTTTGGCCCACAATTATTGGATACTTCCTATGGCCGTTTACCGGATGGGGCCGGATTATGGAAGCTTTTTGAAGACCCGACCCCTGGTTATTCCAATGTGCCACAAGCTGTAGATGATTATTTCTCTGTCAAAAATCATTTGAAACTCTATCCAAATCCAGTGAACAATGATATAATCTATTTTAACCGTTCCATTAGTTTTGTGATTTACAATGCCTGGGGAAGAAAGGTTTTGCAAACGAAAAAAGTGAATTCGATTTCCGTTTCCGATTTGCCAAAGGGGATTTATTTCATAGTGACCGAGGATGGGGAGAGGTTGAAGTTTATTAAAAATTAAAAATCTTTTTGATTATGAATTTTAATGAATTGATAAAAAAAATAGATTTTACAAGTAATTGTTTAAAGGAAAGGGCTGTTTCGGCAGTAAATATTTCTTTAACAATCCGTAATTGGATGGTGGGTTATTTTATTGTAGAGTTTGAACAAAACGGTGAAGATAGAGCAGAATATGGTAAAAAATTACTTGGCCAGATTTCAGAAACATGCAGTTCACTGGGCATAAAGGGATATTCAATATCGAACTTAAAGTATTTTCGACAGTTTTATTTAAGTTATAAAAGAATGCGCCAATCAGTGATTGGCCAATTGGGCATAAATTCAAAAAGCCAATCAGTGATTGGCCTTTTGGGAGAAAAATATGCATCGGAGATAACTAAACTTGAATCCAGGAGCCATATTTCCAAAGAGGTCGTTGATATAACTGTTGTAGATGCTGATAAACTCCTTTCCCATCTATCGTATACTCATTTTGTTGAATTGATGACTATTGATGATAAGCTAAAGCGGACTTTTTACGAAATAGAATGTATCAATGGGAATTGGTCAGTAAGGGAACTTAAAAGACAAATTGGGAGTTTGCTCTATGAAAGGACAGGTTTATCGAGAAATAAACATAAAGTCATTGACATTGCAAATCAGGATAAGTCAGATTTCTTGCCTGAGAATATCATAAGGGATCCATACATATTTGAATTCCTTGGATTAAAACAACAAGAGGTGTTTACCGAAAACACGTTGGAAGATCTTTTAATTGCCAATTTACAAGATTTCATACTTGAATTGGGTATAGGGTTTTGTTTTGAGGCCAGGCAAAAGCGGATTCAAATTGATAATGAGTATTATTATATTGATTTGGTTTTCTACCATAAAATTTTGAAATGCAATGTCTTGTTTGAATTGAAAACAAGAAAATTCAGGCATTTTGATATAAGCCAACTGAATGTATATCTTAATTATTATAAAAAGTATGAGATGCAAGCTGATGATAACTTACCTGTGGGTATATTACTTTGTACAGAGAAGGATCAGGAAATGGTTGAGTTTGCAACTGCCGGTCTTGACCAGAATTTATTCGTGTCGAAATATCAATTGTTTATCCCAAGTAAGCAAGAATTGGAAAACTTCATAAAAAATCAAATTATTCCCAATGAATAAAAACCTTATATCCCTTGTATTTCTCATTGTTTTATTTTCCTGTCAACAACCCAAAGTTGAAATCCCCGATCAATCTGCAATTTCAGGGCTGGCCTCTATAATCCAGCTTCAACCGGAAGAAACCGAAGTTGTGCCACAGGATTATTTTACCGATGTCTCAATTATTGATTCCGTGAGTTTGCCTAATGGCCTTAACGCTGAATTGACAGAGGACAGGAAGAAATTACAGCTTAGGAGGACATCCCAAAAACTTGCCCCTTTATCAGTCCTGAATGTTTGGTCAAAAGGCTTCCCTTATTCCATCCTGATGAAAAGGTCGAATAAAGAAAATGTGGAAATAACTTTTGATGCTGATAATATACAGGTGAGTTCAGTGCAGGTCGCTGGCGAAATGAACGGCTGGAACCCCAAAGCCTCGCCTATGGAAAAAGAAAATGGTTTGTGGAAAGCAGGTTTTCTTTTGAACCCCGGAAACTACCAGTATCAGTTGGTTGTGGATGGGGATTGGATATTGGACCCGGCGAACCCCGATTCTGTTGACAACAACAATGGCGGTTTCAATTCCCTATTGGTCGTGGGGGAAGATAATAGCAATCTCCGGCCACGGCTATTTACCGAAGCTGCCGAATCCGGGACGATAAGCATTGCTTCTGATATTCCTGTTGACAGGGTTTTTGTGTTTTGGCAAAACTATTTGCTGCCGATGACGGATGTGATCATTGATAAAAAACATGTGATTTTTCGGGTTCCTGCCGATGCAAAAAAACTCAAACGTTCATTTGTCCGGGTGTTTGCTTACAACCGTTATGGCATTTCCAATGATTTGCTTATTCCATTGCAAAAGGGGGAGGTGATAAATAATGTGAAAGAAATAAACCGGAACGATTGGGAAAGTGCCGTGTTTTATTTTCTGATGGTTGACCGTTTTAACAACGGCAACCTTATGAACGATAAAAAAGTGGACGATCCCGAAATTTTGCCAAAAGTAAATTTCTATGGCGGCGATTTGGCCGGGGTGACCCAAAAAATCAAAGATGGCTATTTTGAGGATTTGGGCATCAATACCATCTGGCTTTCCCCTATTGCACAAAACCCGCTTGGCGCATACGGTTTATGGCCGGAGCCCCGAACGAAATTTTCCGGTTACCATGGCTATTGGCCCATATCTTCTTCCAAAGTGGATTTTCGTTTTGGGACTGCCGATGAATTGCACGAACTTGTGGATTTGGCCCATAAACACAATTTGAACATAATCCTTGATTACGTTGCCAATCATGTCCATGAACTGCATCCGGTTTATCTTGAACACCCAGATTGGGCGACAAACCTGTACCTTCCCGATGGAAGTTTGAACACTGAAAAATGGGACGAATACCGTTTGACCACTTGGTTTGATGTTTTCCTTCCCACGCTTGACCTTTCCCGTCCGGAAGTGGTTGATCCCATGACCGATTCGGCACTTTTCTGGCTGACCGAATTTCATTTGGATGGTTTCCGCCATGATGCCACTAAACATATCCCCGAGCTTTTCTGGCGCACCCTTACCAAAAAAGTGAAAAACAGGGTGGCCATCCCCGAAAACAAACGGGTTTACCAGATTGGGGAAACCTACGGGAACCCTGAGTTGATCAGTAGTTATGTGGGTTCGGGAATGCTCGACGGGCAATTTGATTTTAATGTTTATGATGATGCCGTGGCTGTTTTTGCCAAGGAGGATGCTTCGTTTGAAAACCTTGCCGCAACCCTTCAGGAAAGTTTTGATTATTACGGTTATCATAATTTGATGGGCTACATTAGCGGTAATCAGGACCGGGCACGTTTTATCTCTTATGCCGGTGGGGCAGTTTCTTTTGCCGAAGATGCCAAGCTTGCCGGTTGGACAAGGGATATTGGTGTTGGAAACCCCATTGCCTATCAAAAACTCGATATGCTCAATGCCTTCAATATGACAATTCCCGGAATCCCCACCCTATATTATGGTGATGAGTTTGGGATGCCCGGCGCCAACGACCCGGATAACCGAAGGATGATGCAGTTTGGTAATTTGAACGATAAAGAAAAACAAACACTTGCAATTACCAAAAAACTAGTCCATCTCCGAAGAAACAACCTGCCTTTGATTTATGGCGATTTCCAGGTTTTGGAGCTTTCCGAAAAGATATTTGTTTATGCCCGCACCTATTTTGATAAGATCGTTGTTGTTGCATTTAATAAATCGGATGAAGAAAAAACCGTGGAATTTCAAATCCCAAAAAGATTTAAGGATGTTTCCTTGAAAAGCAACTTTGGTTCCGGTTTTCAAAAAGACGGTTCGCAGATTAAAATTGTCCTGGCGGGGAATTCGTTTGAGGTCTTAATAAATTAAAGTATAAACCAAACTCACAATTCCTTGTTGGTGTTATCGTCAACAAGCTATTATTTCCAGTTATTCTCTTATTACATAGAGTGAATCATGTGCAAACCAACTCCCCTCAGTGTGCAAGCTGAAGGGCAGGCCGAGAGGGGGTGTGTTGGAAATTGTGTAGGTGGGGGTGTGTCCTTGTTTTCGGTAAAACCCATCCGATGACAATTTTAACAAACAAGCGCAAAAAACAAATACACATAGGAAATCAAATGATAAAGTCATCGGATGAATTGTTTGCACCTTGTTAGTGTTGTCACGAACAAGATAGTGTTATGCCCCTGCCCCTTGTTGGTGTTGTCACGAACAAGATAGTGTGTTATGCTCCTGCCCCTTGTTGGTGTTGTCACCAACAAGATTATATTTTTATATTTCAACATAACTTATGCTTTGCACCTTGAACAATAAATATTACATCTGCCCCTTCCCCTTGCACTAAAATAATTTACCTTTGCAGCATATGTCAGCAAATACCTTCGGAACGATATTTAGATTAACAAGCTTTGGCGAATCCCATGGAAAAGCCATTGGCGGGATAATTGACGGATGTCCCGCCGGACTTGAAATGGATTTCGATTTTATCCAAAATGAACTTGACAGGAGAAGACCCGGCCAACCTCAAATACCAGGGGCAACTTCCCGAAAGGAAGACGACAAAGTGGAATTCCTTTCCGGTATTTTTGAAAACAAAACCACGGGCACTCCCATTGGGTTTGTCATTTGGAACAAAGACCACAAACCGGAAGATTACAACCAACTAAAAGACACATACCGTCCTTCGCATGCAGATTTTACCTATCAGGGAAAATATGGTTTACGGGATTACCGGGGAGGGGGAAGGGCTTCGGTCAGGGAGACGGCGGTCAGGGTCGTGGCAGGGGCAGTTGCAAAGTTGTTATTGAAAAATACAGGTATCAGGTTTACCGCATATGTTTCGCAAATTGGTGCCATAAAACTCGAAAAGGATTACAAAACCCTTGAATTTCAGGAAATAGAAAAATCCCCCGTCCGCTGTCCCGATGAAAAGGTTTCAGGGCAAATGATCAAATTGATTGAAGAAACCAAAAAAGAAGGAGATACCCTTGGAGGGATAATACAATGTGTCATAAAAAATGTACCTGTTGGATTGGGCGAACCGGTTTTCGATAAACTCCATGCAGAATTGGCCAAGGCCATGCTCGGCATCAATGCGGTAAAAGGTTTTGAATATGGATCGGGGTTTTCAGCAGCCGGGATGAAAGGCTCGGAACACAATGATATCTTTGAAAACAAGGATGGAAAGATTGTTACAAAAACAAATTTGTCGGGAGGGATACAAGGCGGTATTTCAAATGGCCGGGACATTTATTTCAATGTTGCTTTTAAACCGCTGGCCACTTTAATGCAGGATCAGCAAACCGTGGACAGCAAAGGTGAAAATGTTGTTTTGAAAGCCAAAGGCCGACATGATATATGCGTTGTCCCAAGGGCAGTGCCCATTGTGGAGGCTATGGCCGCATTGGCCTTGGTGGATTTTTGGTTGCGTGGCAGGGTTTCTAATTTGGACAAGATATGAGGTTTAATGTTGTTTTGTTTCTGTTGTGATACAAATTTGTATATACTGATGCAAATCAGGTGCTGACGCATAGGTACAGCATCTTTCCTATATGCAAGTTTTATAGATGGCTGAATTCAAGTCACAAATGCAACTTTTTGATTAAACAATAAATTTTCCATCACAAAAATAGGTGATTTAAAATTAAATCTTTTCCTTG
>JAADJA010000028.1 GCA_013151015.1 Chlorobiota bacterium | reverse complement strand
TGACCAGAGCGTTAATAATGGTGCAAATATACTGATATTGAATTAATTATACAATAAAAATTTATCTTTCTATTTTAGTAAAGTAGAATTAAGCGAACCTGGTTAAATAATGCAAATCCAAGTGGGTAATAAACCAAGATTAATAGTGAAATCGACAATATTGCTAAAATGTCACCTCCCATTATGAATGAGAATTTCATTATCAGTGAAATGAGAATCAATACAACCAAGGTCTTTTCAAATTTTTTCATTATGTATAATTTTAGTTTCTATTTTGTTGCACAACATCATGGCTAAGGTTAGACAGAATTTAAAGGAATTTTCGCATGGGTCAATGTGTGTATCAACACAACCACAACAATTCATGGGTGCTTTGTACTGTTTAAAGGTTATTCCTTAGCCACTCCTGTTTGTTGATTATTTCTATTTTGTTTTCTGTCAAATATAGCGAAATATTAGCAAAGGGAACCACATGCCAAGATTAAAACCTAATAACACTCACCAAAATCCAATTCTGGAAATGAAGATTGATCCTGCCCAATTAAATTAAGGGGACTTCTAAAACGATATTTGCTAAAATTGTTTTCATTGGTGGCTTATGTGTTGCACATTTTGCCCATAACTGTTCTTTTTAATTGTGCTTATTGATTTGTATGTTTTACTCATTGGTTTTGTCTATTTTATTCATCCCACAAGAAACAGCTTTCTGTTCAAAAATCATTTTTATTTCATATTGATAATCGTCACCAGTCCCTTCCCTGCCATTATAATAAAAATGATTTGCATCAATTAAACTATCTATTTCTATGCTTTTCGGGATACAATCAACGCCAAAGAATACTGTTTTCCCCTCCAAGAAATCTTTATAGCCACCTGATTGGTAACTTTCAATATAATAATCAAATTGATTGATAATTCTGGTTTGATAATAATCCAAAGTGTTCGGTATTTTTCTTAAATACTTTTTCGCCTTTTCTTTTTCTCCTAAAAACGTATAAAACAAAGCTACTTGCCTTTCACCTTGGTACAGTAAAACCAAATCATTGTTGTAATCTTGCAACTGTTCAATCAATAGGGGTATTCCCTTTCTGTAATAAATCTTTGCCGAATCATCGCTATTCAAATATTCATAAAGCAGGGCCGTAAAAAAATAAGCATCTGTTTCCAAAATACAATTCAAGGCTTTTCTGTATTCCTTTCGTTTCATTAACAATTGTACCTTTTGGTTTTTCAAAGTCCTGTTCCATGGAACAAACCTAATAGCGTAATCAATTTTTCGAATAGCTAAGTTGTCCTTATCCTTGTCGCCAAATACAATCGCCTCTTCGTATGCCTTATTTGCTTCATCTTGTTTGATCAATACAAACAACAAATAAAGTAACGGTAATATAAGTATTGTAAAAGTTATTACTACTGTTTTTAATTTTTTACGTATCGGTCTTTCCATCTTTCTGGTGGCTTTTCAAACAATACTTACTGAATAATCCTTCCAAAGATATAAAAACCCTACTAACATATAGGGATAATCGCGGCTTTTGGTTATACTACTTTCTTTCCTTATCATCAACCCCCTTCCCTACTGTCCCTTATACTTCAAAACCTCCTCCGAAAAATAATCCAGGTTCACCCCGGCATCCCTGAACATTTCCTCGGATTCGGCACCAGCATGGTATTTCTTTTCGCACACTACCCTTTCGATACCGCAATTGATGATGAGCATGGCGCAAGTGCGGCAAGGGGTCATCCGGCAATAGAGTGTTGATTTATCAAGGGCGATTCCACGACGGGCGGCCTGGGTTATGGCATTTTGCTCGGCATGTACGGTGCGCACACAATGTTGGGTAACGGAACCGTCTTCATGGATCATCTTTTTAAAAAAATGACCCACATCATCGCAATGGGGCAAGCCCCGGGGCGAACCCACATAGCCCGTCACCAAAATCTGCTTGTCGCGCACGATCACACATCCCGATCTGCCGCGGTCGCAAGTGGCCCTCTTCGAAACGGAGTTTGCCAAGTCCATAAAGTATTCGTCCCAGGTGGGACGCATATGTTTTGTGTTTTCTGTGGACATAATCTATGTTTTTATGTTTTATTCTTTATGGTCATGTTGAGTTTGTCAACTTTGGTCATGTTGAGCCTGTCAACTTTGGTCATGTTGAGCCTGTCAACTTTGGTCATGTTGAGCCTGTCAACTTTGGTCATGTTGAGCTTGTCAACTTTGGTCATGTTGAGCTTGTCAACTTTGGTCATGTTGAGCCTGTCGAAACAAAGCCGGCACATTTCGACAGGCTCAATGTGACCTACAAGCTCAATGTGACCGACAGGCTCAATGTGACCGACAGGCTCAATGTGACCAATTATTCCTTAATTATCTTTTCCAACACCTCTCCAACTTCCTTGTTCAAATCTTCGATACCTTTATCGTTCAAAAAAACAAAATCGGCCATTTCCCTGCATTTTGCAAGGTTTTGTTTGTTGGGGTCATCGGAGTTCATTTCCCTTTTTTCGTTTTTGAGGAAAGTTTGAAAGTCGATATCATCGGTCTCCGACTTTCTCATTTTTATCCGTTCAAATCGCTTTTTTGCATCAGCATCCACGGCAAATAAATAAAAATTCCCTTTTTCACGTAAGGATTCAATTTCGCCCGGTGTGCGGATACTTTCTATAATTGCGTCTTTTCCATTCTCCAAGGCTTGCAAATACAATTGATCGGTAATGTAAGAAGGGGAATGCTCAGCCCTCAATCCATTAGCAACGACAACCATGCTATCACGGTTTTCGGGCATTCCTCTTTTCCTGATTTCATCCAGCAAAAACCCCCTAACGGAATAATGCACAAATCCTTTTTCTTTTAAGAAATCCACGATAGTCCCTTTTCCGGCACCAAGTGTCCCTGTAATTCCAATTATTGTCATACTGATCCTAATATTGAAAGCTCGTAAAAGTAGATATATTATTGGTGTTTTCTTACTGTCATTAATTCAAACTCTCCTCCTTGATATCCTCAATCCATTTCCCTATCTTAACAGGCTCATAAGCCTTTAAATTTTTGATCATCCCAATTGGATCCGTTGAAACCACTATGTTGCTGCGGTGTTCTTCCCTTACAAATTGTTCTTCGACCGCATGGTCGAAAAAATTCAACAAACCATCAAAATATCCTTCAATATTATAAAGGCCAATAGGTTTGTCAAAAATCCGAAGTTGGTTATAGGTAAGGATTTCGGCCATTTCGTCCAAGGTTCCAAATCCGCCGGGCATAGCGATAAAAGCATCCGAAAGCTCCGCCATCATATCCTTGCGTTCGGCCATACTGTCCACAATATGGAGTTCGTCCAGTCCTGTATGGGCAATTTCCAAATCGGCGATGCTTTGTGGGATAACACCTATACATGTCCCGCCATTTTCCAAAACACTGTTTGCGATAACGCCCATCAGGCCCACTTTTCCACCTCCGTAAACCAGGGTGATGTTATTTTTGGCCAGCACTTTCCCCAATTGCCTTGCCGCTTTACTGTAAACTTCCTTTTTGCCCACGCTCGAACCGCAAAAAACACAAATTCTTTTCATAACAAAATTATTTTTTCCTGACGGACAAAAGTAGGAAAAAATAGTTGGCCACATTTCGACAAGCTCAATGTGACCTGTACGAGCTCAATGTGACCTGTACGAGCTCAATGTGACCTGTACAAGCTCAATGTGACCTGTACGAGCTCAATGTGACCTGTACGAGCTCATGTGACCTGTACGAGCTCAATGTGACCTGTACGAGCTACAATGTGACCTGTACGGGCTCAATGTGACCTTATGCAGAAAACGAAATTTTTTTATGGGAAATAGTTTACTTTTGCACCATGGAATCCACAAGACAACTTAAAATCTCAAAACTGCTCCAGCGCGACCTTGGTGAAATTTTCCAGCGCGAGAGTTTGCATCTGGCAGGCGGTGCAATGGTCACCGTTACAAAGATCCATGTTACCCGCGACCTTGCCGAGGCCAAAGTTTACCTCAGCCTATTTGCGACCCAGGACAAAGAAGGGCTGTTGACAAAAATCAGGAAACACACGAAAGAGATTAGGTATATGCTCGGACAACGCGTGGGGAAACAGCTCAGGGTAGTCCCCGAACTGCAATTGTTCCTGGATGATTCATTAGACTATATCGAAAACATTGAAAAACTACTGGAAGACGAATAACATTAACCTCCATGCAATACGATCCGATAAAAAGAACCCTGGGGAATATCTTCAACAAAAGCCCGTTCCTGCGAAAATTATTTTATAAGCTGCTTGACCTTTTACTGCTGCGGACATGGCATATTAAAAGCGAGGTGAACAAATGGGCAAAGGGAAAACCGGATGATTTGAAAATCCTGGATGCCGGGTCAGGCTTTGGGCAATATGTGTTTTTTCTTTCGGGGAAAAACCGGAACTGGAAAATCAACGGGGTGGACGTAAAAGATGAGCAGATTGAGGACTGCAATAATTTCTTTCGGAAAATTGGCCGGAAGAATGTTTCTTTTCAGATTGCGGATTTAACAAAATTCACGGAACCCGGGAAATACGATATGGTGTTGTCGGTGGATGTGATGGAACATATCCTGGAGGATGTGGAGGTTTTTAAAAACTTTCACAAGTCGATGAAGCCCGGAGGGATGGTCTTGATCTCTACCCCTTCGGACCAGGGGGGGTCCGATGTGCACGACCATGACCACGAAGACGAACACGGCTCTTTTATCGATGAACATGTGAGGGATGGATACGGCATAGATGAAATACAGGAAAAATTGAAAAGTGCGGGATTTTCAAAAACCGAGGCCCGTTACAATTATGGGTCGCCCGGAAAAATATCCTGGAAGATTTCGATGAAATATCCCATTCTGATGTTAAATACTTCCAAGATTTTCCTGATCATTTTGCCATTTTATTATTTAATCACATTTCCATTTGCCTTGCTATTGAATTATCTCGATTTAAAACTAAAACACAAAACCGGAACGGGGCTTATTGTGAAAGCCTGGAAATAATGGACAAAACCTTTTTGGCCGAAGAGAGCCAGTACGGAGGAGACCAGGAAGGTTGAAAGAGTTGCGGGTTGCAAGTTCCAGGTTTCATCCCATTAAGAAAACCAGGTCTTGCAATCAAAGTTATTGTTTCAAATCGCAAATTATAGTGCATTAACGGATTATTATTGAACAAAACAAATGAACTTCCCCCTATACATAGCCAAACGCTACCTTCTCTCGAAGAAATCGCACAATATCATCAATATCATTTCGGGGATTTCGGTTGTGGGCGTCACCGTGGGGACCATGGCGCTGATCGTGGTTTTGTCAGTGTTCAACGGTTTTGAGGATTTGGTGAAATCGCTTTTCAATACTTTTGATGCAGACATACTGATTACGGCAAAAACCGGGAAAACCTTTAATGCAAACGATCTTCCCAAGGAAAAAATCAAGGAAATCCCTGGCTTGATAAGTTACACGGAAGTAGTTGAAGAAAATGCCCTCCTGAAATACAAAACAGAACAGTACATCGTAAAAATAAAAGGGGTAAGCGAAGATTTCCTCATCAACAATCCATTGGACACGATGCTTGTCGATGGGGCCTTTGTTTTGCAAAAGGGGAAAACCAACTATACCATCATGGGCTATCTCGTGGCCTATCACCTTGGAATAAACCTGAATGATTTTTCGACCCCGGTAAATATTTACGTTCCCCGGCGGACGGCCAAAAACCTTTCGTCTTTTGAAAGCTCGTTCAATACCGGAACCGCGGTTCCTTCGGCGGTGTTTTCGGTGCAACAGGACATCGACACAAAATATATCATTATCCCTCTCGGTTTGGCCCGAAAACTCATGGAATACAAGGAGGAACTCACAGGCCTGGAACTGAGGCTTTCACCGGATGTTGATACTGAAAAGATCATTGGGCAAATAAAAAAAATGATTGGCGGTGATTATGTCGTTAAGAACCGTTTTCAGCAACAGGAGCTTTTATACAAAATCATGAAATCGGAAAAATGGGCCATCTTTTTCATCCTTTCCTTTATCCTTCTTATCGCCACTTTCAATGTGGTTGGCTCGCTCACCATGCTTATCCTCGACAAAAAGAAAGACATTGCCATTTTATATGGGATGGGCGCCAACAATAAAACAATAAAGCGTATTTTCCTTGTCGAAGGAATATTGATTTCAATCTCAGGTGCGGTATTGGGATTGTTGCTCGGTGCCATTCTGTGCTGGCTCCAACTCCGGTTTGGGCTTATTGGGCTTGGCAGCGAAGCCAATGCTTTTATTGTCCCGGCATATCCTGTAAAAATGGTGGCCCTGGACTTTATCGCTGTTTTCTTTACCGTTTTCCTTATAGGGCTTGCGGCCGCCTGGTATCCTGTCAGGCAAATTTCAAAAAAATACCTGGAGACCAGTCTGGCCGAGTTTTCACGGGTTCAATAGGTGGAAGTGTAATTGATGGCAATTCGTATCTCATTTCTCATCTTCGTTTACTATTCCAAGACCGTTGTAACATCAGATACTAATTCAAAATCAAAACGATCAACGGCAAGGCCATCTTACATAAAACGAATTCCCCGAGGTTTTAAGCAACCAAATATAAACGGCTTTTGTCTATTGAAAGCATTTTAGGAATTATAAAAGAATCAACATATATTTGCGCTTACAAAAATCCATTAGTGAAAGTTGCAAAATAAGTT
>JAADJA010000215.1 GCA_013151015.1 Chlorobiota bacterium | reverse complement strand
TAATACGGACAGTGTTTTTTATTCCACGGAAGAGTTTCCGGTATTGGTCCCTGACGGGGATTCAGTAACACTTAAGATTGTTTTTGCGCCCGATACCATTGGCAATTATTCAACGTTGATAACCATAAATTCCGATATCAATACGGATACGTTGATCCAGCGGGTTGCACAACAGATGGTATTAAAGGGAAAGGGTTCCCTCGATCAAAGTGGCATAGATGAATCATTTGGGATAAAGGCCAGGGTTTACCCCTCGCCGGTAAATGATATGCTCACGATTGAGGTTTTGGACAATGATCCTGAAACCAGTTTGAGCTTGTACGATATTTCAGGGAAACTTTTTTATTCTTCAACAGTCCCCGAGGATGGGAAAATTGTCATAGATATGAACACTTATAAGCCTGGTTTGTATTTTGTTCAACTTAAAGCAACCCTATCGGGTAAATCGGGTTATTATAAAATAATTAAAGATTGATGGTTTATGCGTAATTTTTCCCTCATCCTGTTTATGGTATTTTCCATGGCCTTGTTTTCGCAAAGCGTTGTTATCAATGAGTTTTGTGCCAAGAACAACAATGTGGCAACGGATGGGGACTTCAACCAGTTTGTCGATTGGATAGAGTTGAACAATACCGGATCGTCCAGTTTCGATATTTCCGGGTTTTACCTTACGGATGATACACTCAAAAAAACAAAGTGGCAGTTCCCCCAAAATTCAAGTATTTCTGCAAATGGGTATCTGCTTGTTTGGGCCGATAAAAGAGATACGGTCATTTCCCAATTTCATACGAATTTCAAACTGGGTTCAAAAAACGAATGGGTCGCACTTTACGATACCGATACGGTTTTGGTCGATGCCATTGAATATCCCGATCAAATGGCCGATATATCGTTCGGGAAAGCCGTGAACGGCCATGCTTATTTTTCGCCACCTACGCCCGGTGCTGCGAACAACAGTACGGCCTACCCCATATCTGAAAGGGAAAACCCGCCTGTTTTTTCATTGCCTTCGGGTTTTTATATTTCGAATACTGAATTGGTGATTTCCGATATCCCGACGGGCAGCATAGTTCGTTATACTACCGATGGAAGTTATCCCGGTGAAAATTCGGTGGTATATTCCAGTCCCATAACCCTTACCGGGAATACCGTGGTTAGGGCCAAAACCTACGGTGGCCTTTTGCCGGGAAAAGAGGTTTCTGCTTCTTATTTTATCGACAACAGCAAACAGCTCCCACTCGTGTCCTTGATCATAAGCCCCGATTTTTTATGGAGCGATAGCATTGGGATTTTTAACGATCTGGAAATTGTGAAAAGAATTGAGTGGGAGAGGGCTTCAAAGCTCCAGTATTTCAAGGGCAATGCCCTGGAATTTGAAACAAACAATAACATACGCCTTTTTGGTTCCACGGCATACGAGATACCGCAAAAATCCTTTGCCGTTTTTGCGAACAGCACCATTCATCATCAGATATTCGAAGGGAAAAAGCTTTCCGATTTTGATGCCTTCGTAATGCGGAGTTCCAGCGACGACTGGTATATGACCATGTTCAGGGATGGCTTTGTGCAATCCATTATCCCGCAAAAACTGAATATTGATTACCAGGCTTACCAGCCAACGGTGCTGTATATCAATGGGGAGTATTATGGGATTTTTAACCTGCGCGAAAAATACAACGAAGATTATTTGAAGAATGTGCATGAAGTTGACAAGGACAGCATTGATTTGCTGAAATTGAATTATTGGGGCATGAACGTGGAGGTGATTGCAGGTTCGGACGAAAAATATTTTGAAATGCTGTCTTATCTGAACAACAACGATATGACCGATAATACTGTTTTTGCCGGTGTGTCCGATTATTTGGATATCGATAATTACACCGAATATATCATCATGCAGATATATGTTGGCAACAGAAGCTATAAACACAATATCAAAGCATGGAGGGAGAACAATATTGCGGATGGTTTTAAGTGGTGGCTGTTCGATATGGACCGTGCGTACATGGATTCGTGGAGACAAATATTCCTGATGATTTATGAAGCAGACCCCGTTTTGAAGAAATTGTTGGAAAACACGGATTACCGTAACCATTTTCTGCAACAGACCTGTTCGCATATCAATGTTACTTTCCGCAAAAGCTATGTTGATAAGCTGATCGACAGCCTGCAAGGCCGTATTGAAACCGAAATGCCATTGCACATCGAAAAGTGGGGCCCGGAAGGAGGTGTCCAGTCCATGGAAGATTGGTATACCGCAATCCAGGTAATGACCGATTTTGCCAACGAGAGAAAGGATACGCTGTTGTACAGGCTCGACAGTGTTTTTGATTTATCGGGCCGGGTTTCCGTTCAACTGAAAAAGACCAGCCCACAGGGTGGCGATGTTTATTTCGAGGGCGTTTTGATCCCTTACAATGATTCCGTTCATACCTATTTCAAGGACATTCCCGTGCATTTGCTTGCAAAGCCCCGGCTTGGTTACCATTTTGTGGATTGGGAAAATATTTCGACAAACGACAGTATTGTTTATACGTTTGGTTCCGACCAAACGATCACCGCAAGATTTGAAGCCGATTGCGGTTTAACGCTACCGATTTCAGAAGATGCCATATTGCTGAAAGATTGCTCGCCCTATCATTTTGAAAACGAAATTACCATCGAGGCCGGGGCAACCTTGTACTGCGAGCCGGGCGTGGAAATCTATTTTGACGAAGATGTCGGCTTCACGGTTTTCGGCGACCTTGTTTTTACAGGGACGGAAGACGATCCCATAATCATTCAAGGCGAAGAAGGTATTTATTGGAAATACATTAAATCTTCCAATGGGAATATCCAATTGAAATATGTGGACGTTTATTCGGGCAAAAAAGCCATTCAGTTTGCATCAGCGGGAAATTTATTGGTCAAGAACTGTGTGTTCTACGAATCCGGTATGGACAACAGCGACTTGATTTCCTGTGAGGGTTCACAGGTCGTATTTGCCGATAACGTTTTTTATGGCAATCCCGCAAATACCAAAAAGGACGCTATTGATTGTGGCAGCCTTGTGTCGGGCGAATTTAACGGAAATGTTTTTTATGATGTTACCGATGATTGCATCGATATCGGGAACAATTCATCAAATGTATCTATCGAACGAAATGAAATGTACGATTGCCAGAGTATGGGGGTTTCGATAGGGGAAAGTACGGTGGCCACCATAAGCGGGAATATTATTGCACATTGCCAGGGCGGTATCCAGGTCCATACGGACGGGGTTGTTGCAATTATCAACAATACACTTTTTGATAATGAAATCGGGATAAAATGCTATCATTACGATGCAACGCCCAATTCGGGCGGAACGGCAAATGTTGTCAATACGATTATTTCACAATGCCTTGAGGATTACGCATTGCAGCCCAATTCGCAAATTGACATTACCTATTCCCTGTCCGATAAAGCATTGCTTCCCGGGCTTGGTAATATCCATGATAGCCCGGATTTTGTAAATTCCACGGCAGATGATTTTCACCTTATGGCAAATTCGCCCTGTATTGATTCGGGCGATATCTTAAGCCCTCCCGACCCGGACGGGACAAGGGCCGATATGGGCGCCTTGTTTTTTAGCCAGGGCAATTTTATCCCTGAGACCGACAATGCTATTTTGGTTTTCCCTAATCCGTTCAACAATAAATTCGCGGTGCGCCTTGATAGCAGTTCAAGGATAGATCAAATCCGTATTTTTAATTTGTTGGGTGAATTGATTTACACACGGAAAGGCATTAATGAAGATACGTACATTGTTGAAATGAAATCAAGGGGATTGCTTTTGGTTTTGGTTTCTGACAATAGGGGGAACACATATAGCATCAAATTAATCTCAAACTAAAATGTTTAGGAGTATTGCCCTCATATTGTTTTTTCTTGGGTTCAACATGGGCTTTGCGCAGGATATCGCGATAAACGAAATAATGTCGTCCAATGTAAATACCATTACTGATGATTTTGGGGAATATCCCGATTGGGTCGAAATTTACAATAATTCCGCACAGGCCATAAGCATCGGTCAATGGTTTTTGTCGGATTCGGAAAATGATCTTGATAAATGGATGTTCCCTGATACCACTATCCTCCCCGGGCATTTTCTTCTTGTATTTTGTAGTGGCAGAGATACTTTGTCGGGTTATTTGCATTCCAATTTCAAAATAAGTTCATCGGGGGAAGAAATCATTCTGTGCAACGAAAATGAAATTATAGTCGATGAATTCGAACCTGTGGAATTGGCCAATGATATCTCGTTTGGCAGGATGACGGATGGCAACCCCGAAAAAACCCGTTTTTATGTTTCAAGCCCAAGCTACTCAAACAGCAATAATTTTAAGCTGGCCGAAATATCCTTTTCACATGATGCCGGTTTTTATGATAATGTTGATTTGGAATTGCAATCAGCGAGTACCGAAGGGCAAATCTATTATACCCTCAACAGCAATGAACCACGGCCCGGTTCCCCGGGAACATTTTTATATGAAAGCATTTTGTCGTTGAGCGAGGCACAAAACACCCCGGCCATTTATTCCTTTATCCCCACCACCCCGGAAGATAATAGCGGTTATTATGAATGGCAAATGCCCCAGGGCGATATCGAAAAACATGTGGTGGTCAGGGCACGGGTATTTTCTGGTGACCAGGCTTTGTGCAATGTTTATTCAAATACCTACTTTCTCGGGGGTGATATAATGGAACGGTTTTCTTTACCGGTTTTGTCCATTATTGCCGATAGCATTTCCCTGTTTGATTATGATACCGGGATTTATGTCCCCGGGAAATACCATGTGGAAGGTGTGGTAAAATCGGGGAACTACAGCGAAAGGGGGGATGCCTGGGAACGCAAAGCCACAATTGAGTACTTTTCTGAAAATGGGGAATTGCTTTTGGACCAGGACCTCGGTATCCGTTTGCACGGAAATATTACAAGGGCCGCACCACAAAAAGGCATTCAGTTCTTCCCAAGGAGTAGTTACGATGGAAATGGCAGGATGGATTTTCCATTCTTTGAAGAACTCCCTTTTGATTCCTATAAAAGGATAATTGCAAGGTCGGTTTTTTCGGCACACAATTTTAGTATTGTCCGTGACGAAATTGCACAGGACATTGCCAAAAACCTGAATGTACATTACCAGCAATGGCAGCCCGTGCTTGTTTTTGTAAATGGGGAATATTGGGGGATACAGGTTTTGAGGGAAAAACAGAACGAGTATTACCTGGAACAGCATTTTAATATTGACCCCGATAATGTTGATATTATCGGATTGTGGGGAGTGGCCGAAAACGGGGACCTGGAAGAGCATGACAACCTGGAGTATTTTATCGGGAACAATGATTTGTCCATTCCTGAAAACTATGAAGAAATCAAGGAAATGATAGATGTTCCGGCTTATATAGACTATTATATTGCCGAAATATTTTTTAACAACAGTGATTGGCCGGGCAATAACTACCTGAAATGGCGCGAAAAGGGCGAAGGCAATAAGTGGGGATGGTTTCTGTTCGACCTTGATGCTTCAATGAAATATGTTGGTTTTAATGGCTTGGAACATGCGTCAGGTGATAGCCTGGATGGGTACAACCCTGAATGGTCAACGCGCTTGTTCAAGGCCATGTTGCAAAGCGAAGAGTTCAAGGATCAGTTTGTGTCCCGCTTTGTTTATGTGATGAACAACGACCTAAACCCGGATGTGAGTGTGCCCGTTGTTGACAAGTGGGAAGCTTTGATCGAAAACGAAATCGGGAATACCTCATCGAGATGGGGGATCCCTTACAATATCTGGGCCTGGAGGGATTCGCTGGAAAGCATCAGGCAATTTCTTACCTATCGGAGTTGTTATCAGAAAAAACAACTCGAAGAATATTTTGGTGTTGACAGCCTTGATGTCCCATGTGTGAATTCTGTTCGGGACGATATGGTGGAGGTTTTCATGAAAATATTTCCGAACCCCGCAAGGAGTACCGTATATCTTTCTTCCACCAAAAGATTTCAATCCTGGGAAATATATGATATGGCCGGTGTTTTTATAAAAGGCAGAAAGGGCCGCGACCACCTCCACGATGAAATTGATATTTCCGATATATCAAGGGGGATTTATACCTTGATCGTTCATGCAGGGATAAACCAAAATATCCTGAAAATCATCAAACTTCATTAGACTTTATAATGATTGAAGTCGTATATGGGCAGGATTTAAGATTTTTTTGGTTCCCAAGGCATTTTTCTTTTGCATAGCCGTAGCTATGGAAAATTAAAATAACGAAGGGAAACGGAAAAAGATAAATAATGCCATACGATTTTAATTGTTATAAAGTCTATTAAAACCTGAAATAAATAAAAGGGTTGAAACCTGTCGAAACCATTGAACTGTACGAAAGGACAAAAAGGACAACAGCAAGGCCAAACATGAACAAGTGGTTTTTTCCCGAAAGATTGTTTTTATAAAACACGAAATTTTCCATTTTCCGGCCAAAACCGAAAAGGGTGATAAACGAAAACACAAAAGCAATTGCCAAAACCCATAAGAATTTTTCATTGGGATGGAACAACAAATGGTTGGTCTTGACCGTGAACATTGTTTTGAGGTAATAGGCAATCTGGTCGAATGATGTGGCCCTGAATATTACCCAACCGATAACCGTTATAAAAAAGGTAAGGAGGATACTGGGGTATTTCCCGATTTTTTTATAAAACCTCAACAGGAACAACCTGTCAAGGATCAGGAACAAACCATGGAAAGCGCCCCACATTACAAAGTTCCATGCCGCACCGTGCCACAAGCCCGAAAGGAGGAAAACCAGCCATAGGTTGAAATACATCCGGGACTTGCTGACCCGGTTTCCGCCAAGGGGGATGTAGAGGTAATCGCGCATCCATTCACCAAGGGTGATATGCCAGCGCCTCCAAAATTCGGTAATACTTTGCGAGATGTAAGGGTTGTTGAAATTTTCGGGGAATTGGAAGCCCATCATTTTCCCCAATCCGATGGCCATATCGGAATAACCGCTAAAATCGAAATAAATCTGGAACGTATAGGCCAAGACCCCGACCCATGCCGCTTGTGTGGTCAGTTGTATTTCTGTCATCGAAAAAACATCATCGGCCATGGACCCAAGGACATTGGCAATGAGCAGTTTTTTTGACAAGCCGATGACAAACCTGTACAAGCCGAGCAATTTATTGTCGATAGTTTCCAATTCCCGCCTGTCGTTTATTTGGTCGGCAATGGTAATGTACCTCACGATGGGGCCGGCGATCAACTGGGGGAACAGCAGGATGTACATGAGGTAATCGCTGATGTTTTTCAGGGGGGGGCTTACTTTTCGGTAAACATCCACGGAATAGGTAACCGCCTGGAAAATAAAAAACGAAATGCCCACGGGGAGGGCTACTTGCATCCAATGGATTTCGGCCCAACCGAGGCCATTGAGCAAATGGTTCACATTGTCGATAAAGAAATTGACATATTTAAAATAGGCGAGCAGCCCGATTTTTAGGATTACCGAAAGGGCAAGGAGACGTTTTCTCAGCTTTTCGTCCGTGGAAAAATGGATTTTTTTGACAATATAAAAATCAATGGCAATGGTGGCCACGACCACAAAAATGAATTTCGGTGCGCCCCATGCATAAAAAACAATGCTGGTGAGCAGTATCCAATAATTCCTGAGCTTATGGGGCAGGAGGTTATATACCAGCAAAAATGCGGGAAGGAACCAGGCTAAGAAAATGACACTGCTAAAAACCATTTTTTATTCTATTGTGACTTCGTAAATAAGACCTTCCATGTCTTTGGCCGGGAAAGGCACGTTTTCCTGCTTGAAGGGCGATTTTGGCCACCAGGAAGAATAATGGTATTCCTGGGTGAAAATCATCAACATTTGGTTGTTGGGGATACTGGTGATTTCATCGTTGATGTAGCCAACAACCCTCAACTTATCTTTTTCGGGGCCGATCCTCCAGATGATTTCCTTTGGTTTCCATTCAATCTGGAAATAATAATAATCCGGTTTGAAGAGTTCGTCATCGGGCACCGGGGTTTTTTGCGTTACGGCATTGTACCATTCGTCCCAGCGGTGGCCGATAAAAGTATGGCCTTGATAGTTTATCTCCTGTGTGCCGTAATGGAATTTTGGCGGTTGCTTGCAGGCCATGTCCCAGTTGGTGCATGTTACCATTACTTTATCGATGTTCGATTGGGGCTCCTTCCGCTCCTTTTTGTCGGGGTAACAATAGCCCGGCCAGGTTTCGGCCGCTTTCACGATTTCAAAATCAATTTCGGAATAACTTATTTGCGGGACACGTTGTTCGCCTTCACCTGCACCGTAAAAGGGCATATAGCCTTCCTTGTTGCATATTCGCCGTGCGTTCCACGGCTCCATTGATTCGGTCGCCATCCAAATGGCATTGGTGATTCCGTTCCACACATAATCTTCCGTGAGCAGTTCGGTCAATTTTGCTTTCACGGTATATTTGCCGTAGGTCATCCCGTGCCTTGCGATGATGCCCACGTTTTCCTTCCGCATGTCCTCCTCGGTGCATCCCGGGTTCGACAACAGTATAGAATTGTTATCGATGTCCACCTTGATGTTCTTTCCATGGGTGTTGCTGTTCGAAAAAACTGTTGCTTTCCTCTTGTTTTCGGGGATCATAGAGTTTTGTTCATATTCTTCCATTGAATATCCTTTCCCGAAAAAATCGGCGATGACAGGCACGTTGTTTATGGAATCGTTGAGCCTGTAATTTCCGTAAACCCGGAAGGCCGCTTTATCGAACAATTCCTTTGAGCTGTTTACCGTTGATGAAAAATAAGTGGTGTCGAAATATTCCCCGACATTGTTTTTTTTATCGGCCCAAACACCATTCGAAAGGGGAAGTTTTGCTACTATATGGAGTTGCTTTTCGAGTTTCCTCAATTCAATGTTTTCCAGGTTTTTTCCATCGCCATACTTAAAATAATAAAAGGGGTTCACAAATTGACCATTGTTTACCAGATTGATATGTTGGATGTAACCCGGGATTTGCTGGATGGTTTTTTCGGGGGCGATCACAATGAGGAAACCGTACTCTCCCATTCTCACATTACGTTTCCAGCGGTTGTTTTCATTGCCTTGTTGTTTTTGGAAATTGATGATATATTCTGCATTCAACGAAAGTTGTTCGTCAATGGAGGTCCCATGATTTTCGGCTTTCTTCACAATGCTGGCGTACCAATCCGGGCTACTGCGGATTTCAAGGATTTTGGCCTCTATCTGGCTCTTTGGCACCTCGGTCATAAAACGGACCGGGTTGCCGAAGTATTTTTTCTCGGCCCGGGGGTTTCCCGCTATCCGGATGGAATCGATTACTGTTACCGATTCGCCTTTCACCAGATCGCCGGTATGCCTGAACCCAATATCCGTATTTTCATAGCTCCCATAAAAGTTCTCTGCACTCAAAGGGTTATAACTGCCATCTTTCAGGATTTCGTCAAATTTATAGGATTCATTTTGGTAGTAGATTTTATAGAAATACCTTGTTGTTTTATCTGTGTTGTTTATGATTTCAAACTTAAATTCAAAATAGCCCGATTTGGTTTGGTATTTTGACGGAACAATGAAACCTGTGTTTATCGCATTGTTGTAATCCACATAAATTACATCATTGCCGTAATTTTCAATTTTTTCAATTGCTTTGTCCCTGGTACATGAGCTTAAGGCCAATATCGCCAAAATCAAAAAGGTGGTTATTTGTCGTTTTCCAGCATCCATTGTGCCTCCAGTTTTATTTGTTTTTCAATATCAATATTGTTTTTTGCCGCTTTAACCTTCACCGAATTCAGCCATTCGGGCTCAGCCTTTATTTTGTTGATGTAATAATCAATGTCCCTTTTGCTATTTGTATCGTCATTCAGTAGAAAAATGGCTTCTCTCTTAAGTTGAACATGAATGTCCGATCCATTGTTTTTTGCCTTTTCCGCTATTTTGTCGAACCAATCTGTATTTGACTTTATTTCATCCTCTTTTTTTTCGATTTCCTTATTGTATCCTTTTTCCATAAAATAGGCATCAAGGATTTCCTGGTCACGAAGGGTGTTTTGGTTTTTCAGGGCCTTTTGCCTTATATCTTCCAACCAGGCCGAATTGTTTTCCATTTCATGGATATAGTCGAATACCGATTTTCCAATCGGGCTATTGGCATCCTGTGAAAGTATGTATTCCACATCCTTCTCTATTGTTTCATTTACCGGGATACCCTGGCTTTCTGCCTTGTTTATCAACCAAAAGAAATAATCGTTGTCTGTTTGGATCGATGCCTGTTTATCGTATGTCTTTTTCCAAAGGATGCCCGGGTAATAGATGTCGAACAATTTATCAATGAGCAACCAGTCGATATTGTGCATGAAGCGTGAAGTGACCATCATCAAAACAATGTCCTTTCCTTCGATTTCCGGTTGCAGGTCATAGCTTGTGGCAACGGTTTTTTTTGCGTACATCTCTGGATAGACCCAATGGGCATAATACCAGAAAGCATTGTTCGCAAACAACTTTTCGGTAAAATCGTAATTGTAAATATTGAAATAATAACTGTCGCCCGAAACCAACATTTTGGGCTTGGGTTTATTTGGGTTGTCCTCATAGCTTAAATGGGGATAGGCCATTTCCCACTGTGGTATTTGGCAAAGGAGATTGATGTTTTTCCCAATGTCATAATCCGGGTGTTTCGGTACATGGGTGAGTTCAATGCTGTCGATATAAATATCGTTCAGTACGATGCCTTGTTTTGCCTCGATGTAATTTAAGATTGTGTCGAGGGCCACATACCCTCCATAGTTTGACCAATGGATGCCGCTTTTGGGATAGAGGGGATAAGGTGTGGTTTCTTTGATGGAAAGGAAGTATTTGTTTAAATCAATGAATTCAAGGCCAATCTCTTTTGACCTTTTGGCAATGTAAGTGTAATTATTTTGTGGATACCGGTTTTGCTTATAGTAATCCGGGATTTTCCCTTCATAAAAATCAGCTTTATTGGGCGCCAAAATAAAAATGAGTTCGGTCCCCAGGTTTTTCAAGGTGTCCTGGACCATTTTAAGTTTATGTAATTTAATATCAATAAAATCCTCCCCCACAAAAGTACGCCCTCTCCAGGCATCCAAATACCACTCGTCGAACAAGATATTATCTTTCCCGACAACTGCCTTATCGGAATGTGCCAGGTGGAAAAAGGAATAGTCGATTTGGTTTCGCAACCGGGTAGCGAAACCGTGGAACCCAATGTTTTCGGTGGCAACGGTCTCGGCCTTTTTTTGAAAAACACCGTTTGCCCAGTTGTTCCAGTTGAATTCGCTCAACGTCCGTACCTCCATGTTCCCATCAAGCTCCCTATCGTTTATTGGGAATACACCGAATTGCCTGAGCAGCGGAATAAACAAGAGCACAAGGAATGAATAGTACAGCGTTCTTTTCATCTATGCAAAAGTATTAATTTATGTTGGAAATAAACCGTATATTTGCCAATCTCGAACCAATATTTGAAATCATGAAAAGATTTTACGTTCCTATCGTTTTGCTTTGTTTTGTTTTCCTGAGTCTTATAAGTAGTTCATTTGCCCAAATACAAATAACCACGAGTATTGATCCTGAAATAATGGTTGAAAATATTACAGGGAACGGGATTGTTTTTGACAATGTAAGCTATACAGGCGCTGATATTGCAAGTGGGGTTTTCACAAATGGAAATACTACCAATCTTGGTTTTGATAGCGGAATATTTTTAACTTCGGGTAGTGGAAATATAATTCCCGGGCCAAATACCGCCTGTAGTGCCGGCAATAACAATGGAATGCCTGGAGACCCTTTATTAACTGATATTATTGGGATAAATACCTATGATGCTTCAGTCCTTGAATTTGATTTTGTTCCTGAAGGGGACACAATCATGCTTAGATATATTTTTGGTTCTGAAGAATATAACGAATGGGTAGATGTAACTTATATTGATGCTTTTAGGGTTTTTATTAGTGGCCCAAGCCCTGATGGAATTTTTTTTAATAATAAAAACATTACCATAATACCGGGAAGCGATCCTGAAATCCCAACTGGCATAAACAATGTGAACAATGGCTGGGCCCCGTGTGAAATTTCTCCAACAGGCCCATGTACCTATTGTGATTATTATGTGGACAATACATTTGGGACTTCGATAGAATATGATGGTTTTACAACAATGCTCTCAGCAAGGTTACAAGTAATTCCCGGTGAAGCATATCACCTGAAAATTGCTATTGCAGATGCAGGGGATGGTATTTTAGACAGCGGTATTTTCCTTGAAGAAAACTCTCTGACAAGCTCGTCAAATGCAAGTATAAATAGTTTTGGGTTTAATGCAGAAAACAATCCCGGATTGGAAAACGATGTTTATGCGGATTTCTTTAATGATTCTATTTCCCTGATAGTTCCTTATGCAACGGATTTGTCAAATCTTGTGGCAAGTTTTTCATTGTCGCCCGGAGCTGAGGCTTTTGTGGACGGGGAATTGCAGCAAAGCGGTATCACCGCAAACGATTTCACAAACCCCGTTGTTTATACGGTTGTTTCCGAAGAAAAAAGTGAAAAGGACTGGTTGATCATAGTGGATATGGCCACGGGCATTTTAGATAAGGAAGTGGCAAAAACCCAAGTTTATCCCAATCCTGCAAATAAGGTGCTCAATATCAATTGTATTGCTGATTGCCGGGTCAGGTTTTCCAATCCCGAAGGGAAAACCATCAATCGTTTCAACTGGGGAAAAGGCCTCCACCAAATTAGCATTTCCGAATTGCCCGATGGGGTTTATTATCTTCTTTTCACAACAAATGAATCGGTATTTTCCAGAAAGATTATTATTGCACGTTAAGTGGCTGTTGAATTCTGGCCTGATGGCCAGGGAAACTCATGGCAGTATGATTTACTCATTGGATGTCATCACCGGTTGAATTTCATGGTTCCTGGTCTTTTAGGACAGATTGGCCAAAGTATCAATTAGCGTGGACGCTAATTGCATGGAGTCCGCAGTTACCCCAGCATTCATGCCGGGGATTGTGCAGCAATCCTTCAATCGTTGATTACCAGTTTAAACCCGACCCCATGCACGTTCAGCAATTCGATTTCGGGATCGGCCTTCAGGTATTTCCTCAATTTGGTGATATATACGTCCATGCTGCGGGCATTGAAATAACTGTCGTCGAACCATACTTTTTTCAGGGCCACGCTCCGGTCCAAAACATCGTTCACGTTTTCGCAAAGCAGTTTTAAAAGGCCGGCTTCCTTGGAGGTCAGTTTCAATTCTTCTTCCGGGGTTTTCAAAGTCTGCCGGTTAAAATCGAAATTCAGTTTCCCGATTTCATAAAGATGAATTTGGTTTTTGTTGAGGGTTGCCTCGCCGGTACGCCGGATGATGGCCTGCATCCGCATGATAAGTTCCTCCATGCTGAAAGGTTTCGTCAGATAGTCATCGGCGCCCAATTCAAAACCCTTGAGTTTGTCTTCCTGCATCGACTTGGCCGTCAGAAACAAAATCGGGACTTTTTTATCGATTTGCCTGATCTCCTTTGCCAGCGTAAAACCGTCCATTACGGGCATCATTACATCTACAATGCAGAAATTATACGACCCGGAAAGGAATTCGTCATAGGCTTCCTGTCCATTGGCACAGAGTTTTGTTGGGAATCCTTTTGCCTCAAGGTAGGATGCCAATACAGTCCCGAGGTTCTTGTCATCTTCGGCAAGGAGCACTTTTATATTTTGATTTTCCATAGCTATTTATATTTTCTGTTTTTTAGAGACACACGGCCGTGTGTCTCTATCGTTCCATCATAAATAATTTATAGTGTTCAATCCAATAACTTTATACGCCTAACTTTTAACTCCTGCCTGGTACAGGCAGGCTTAAGCTTTAAACGGTAAAGTTATTATAAATTTTGTTCCCTTGTTCAATTCGCTTTCCAATCCTATTTTTCCGCCGTGGGCTTCCACGATGGCTTTTACATAACTCAATCCCAGTCCAAAACCTTTTACATTGTGGATGTTACCGGTGGGCACACGGTAGAGCTTCTCGAAAACCCTTTTCTGGTTGGCCTTGCTTATGCCAATCCCGTTGTCCTCAATTGTAATGATAATGCCGCTGTATGAATTTTCGGTCTTGATTTTCAATTTGGGCGTAACCGGTGAATATTTATTGGCATTGTCCAGCAGGTTGAAAATGATATTGGTGAAATGGACTTTGTCGGCCTGGAGCAAATGTTTTCCCGCATTCAGTTCCATGATAATCTGCCCTGCTTTTTTCTCGATCTGGAGTTGGATGTTTTTTATGGATTCCCGGATAATCCCATGCACGTCCACTTCCTCTTTGTTTAGGGCGATGTTGTCTTTTTCCAGTTTGGCCGATTGCAAAATTCGTTCGGCCATGCTTTTCAAGCGGTTGTTTTCTTCATCGATCATGTGGATATACGTATCTGAAACACCGGCTGTTTTTTGAATATCCTTGTCTTTCAATGCTTCACAGGCAAGGCTGATGGTGGAGATGGGCGTTTTGAACTCATGTGTCATGTTGTTGATGAAATCGTTTTTCATTTCCGAAAGTTTCTTCTGCCTGAAAATCGTGAAAATCGTATAGGAAAAGGATAAAATTATCGTAAGTATCAGTACGATGGAAATAGTGAGCGTGCGCCATAACTGGGTTATCAGGAATTTCCGTTCATGCGGGAAAAAGACCATCAGGTAATTGGGGTTGGCGATCATATCGCTGGGGAACAATGTATAATGATAGCCGTTGTTGAGCAATTCCTTCGGGTACTTTCCGGTTTTTTGGATAGGCATTGTATTTCTCGATGGGCTGAAAACCCCATATTCATAATCGGTGTTGATGCCCCGGTTTTTCAGTTCGCTCCCCAATAGCGAATCAAGGATTTGAGGGTCGATACGGTTTTCCACCGGAAGATTGTTGAACCTGTTCATCATGTTTTGGAGAGCTTCCTGTGCAAGGAGCGACTTCTGCATAAACCGGTTGAGGGCAATGGCATCCATTTCGTTGGTCCGGTACATTCCCCGATTGATGGAATCCATCATCTGCGCCCACTTCTCGCGCTGTTTCAGGCTTTCGTCGAATTGCCTTGCGGCTTCCAGCTTTTCGAGTTTGTAAACCACATTTGTCATGGCTTCCTTCACCCCCTGGATAAAAACGGCCTCTTTCACGGTAACGGCATTTTTTATCCAATAGGTCTGGATAACCATCAGTCCCATAAGGGCAATGCTCATTACCACAATGATAATTATAACGACTTTGCGGTTCATCGGCGCAAAGGTACTCTTTGGGATTTATGGAAATGTTTTTTTAAGAATTCTTAACGAATGGGGTTCGATTGGGTCTGTTGTTCATTCATTGTCTTATGGGTAACTGATGACCTGTTTATGGCATGGTTTCTGAAAATACTATGGCAGGGCAGGAAAACTGCCAATGTTCTTTAAAGATTACTTAAGCCCATAAATTAAAAAAAGAGCTTAAGATTTTACACTCAAGCCCCTGAAACGGGGCAGTTTTTGGTTTTTAGTTTGAAAGGTGTGGCTTCAAAGTTGCACCTTTCTTTTTTTGCCTTCGTGTCATTATAAGAAATTCTGATTCCAAATATGGGAGTGGCCCGTACTTTTTGATTAACTTTGGTAGGAAATTATCATTAGACAAAATAATGAGAAAACCCCTTTTGTTTCTGTCCATGTTATTTACACTTGTTCCTCTATCTTTGTTTGGTCAAAATGAGAGGGGAAAATCAATTGCTTTGGATGCCTCGTTTTCTTATAATTATCTCGAAGATTTGAAATTCCATATCCAGTTTGCCCACACATTCAAGCGACATGAACCTTTCTTTGGATTGGAATTTCCGATAGGTTCCAGTCCGGTTTCAAACTTTGGTTTCAATGCCGGCTATAGGTTTTATCCCAACAGACAAAAACAGAATTTCGACTTCTTCTTTATTTACCTGATGCAGGGCGAATCACGGAAATTATATTCAAAATCCACTGTTAACGGGTTTTCATTGCACAACCTACTGGGGTATGGGTTCAATATATACCTGACAGACAAACTTTTTTTGAAACACCATATTGTTGCCGGGGTAGAAAATGCCTGGTTTGGCAATCATGGGAAATTCACTGATTTTAGCCTGATGATCAATTTTGGGATTGGAATGATAATAAAAACACCCAGGAAATGAAACCGTTGATAATTCCATATGGAAACGATTCAGGATGTTTGCCATGTCCGAAGTGGTCTGGCATGTTTATGAAAATGTTCATTTCTGTTTTATGGGTTCTGTTTCCTCTAATGCTTATGTCACAGGAAAAAATCATTGCCCATAGGGGCGCTTCGTCCATGGCCCCGGAAAATACGATTGCTGCTTTTTCCAAAGCAATTGACCTGGGGGTTGGGTATATCGAAATTGATTTAAGGTTTTCAAAAGAGGATTCCATAATGGTTGTCCATGACGAAACCCTCGACCGGACCCCCAATGGTTCCGGTAAAGTCAATCAATTCACCTATCAGGAGCTAAAAGGTTTTTCGGCAGGATATGCCGATAAATTCGGTTCGGGTTTTGAAAATGAAAAAATCCCCACTTTGTTTGAAGTCTTGACCCTGGCTAAAGGGAAGGTGATGGTTTCGATTGATGTAAAGAATTCCCCGGAAACACCAATCATTGAGCAAATTGAAAAAATGGACATGATTGATGAGGTTTTCCTGATGTCGTACAATATTGAAAAGTTGAAACGGATTATAAATTCCAATCAGGAAATCAGAACTGTTTTGCTGAAAAACACACTTACTTCCATTGACCTGGAGACAGCGAAAGAAATTGGGGCTTTTGCGGTAAGTACTTCCTATATTTCCCCGATTTACCTTGTGAAGAAAGCCCATGATAAAAACCTGGAACTGTGGTTGGGGATCGTGAACGATCCGGCAAAAGTCGAAAGTTTGCTCGGGCAGAACGTAGATGCTGTCCTTACAAACCACCCACAATTGATGACAATGGATACCGAAAAACAAATTGTTGTATTTCCCAACCCTTTTTTCAAAGAGATAAAAATTAGTTTGTTAAACACTGAAAATGTGCAGTCTGTTTTCATTTTAAATGCAAAGGGTGAGTTGGTTCAGGAATTTAAAAAACCTTTTCCGTCCCATCTTTTCTGGGAACCCGGAACCAATGTCATAAAAGGCTTGTACTTAATTTATGTTATTTCGGATGAAAGGATTATTTTTGAAAAATTTTTGTATTTGTAAAACATCCATGATTGAGTAAATATAAAACCGAACATTGGATGATAAAATAGTGCCGCTAATACGCCATTAACCATTAGCGGAAACATGATAAGCATGAAACAAGATAGCTCGAAAAATTCAAACAAATGAAGACACTAAAAGTTGATATTTCAAAAGTATTGGGCTTTGTCCCCAAAGAGGATATTTATAATTATCAGAATGAAATTGACCGGCATCACAGATCCATTTTGGGGAAAACCGGAAAAGGAAATGATTTCCTGGGATGGGTCGATTTGCCAGGAGAAACAGATGAAAGTTTGCTTTTATCCATTCTTGATTCGGCCCAAAAAATCAGGGAAAAGAATATTGATGTCTTTATCGTGATCGGGATAGGAGGTTCTTATCTCGGGGCAAGGGCGGTAATCGAATCCCTGAAACACAATTTTTCTTTTTTGCTAAACAAGAAAAACAATCCTGAAGTAATCTATGCCGGGCAAAACATCGGTGAAGATTACCTTTATGACCTTCTGGAAGTGCTGGACGAAAAGGAATATGCCCTGACCGTAATTTCGAAATCCGGGACAACCACCGAGCCTGCCCTTGCTTTCAGGATTTTGAAAAGCCACCTGGAAAATAAATATGGAAAAGCGGGGGCAAAGGAGAGGATCATTGCCATTACGGATGAATCGAAGGGGGCCTTGAAACAACTTGCCAGGGAAGAAGGATATACAACTTATGTTGTTCCCGATGATGTGGGCGGAAGATATTCTGTTCTGACCCCGGTCGGGTTGTTGCCCATTGCCGTTGCCGGTTTTGATATACGGGCTTTGCTTGCCGGGGCAAAAAAGATGCAAGAGCTGAACAGCTTGGGCAGTTCATTAGATGAAAATCCAATGGCCTTGTATGCCGCAACCCGAAATGCCTTGCTGAAATCGGGAAAGGTTATCGAAATCCTGGTGAACTACCAACCCAGTCTTTTTTATTTGACCGAATGGTGGAAGCAGCTTTTCGGGGAAAGCGAAGGAAAAGAGGGAAAAGGGATTTTTCCGGCAGGGGTAGGCTTCACAACCGATTTGCATTCCATGGGCCAATATATCCAGGAAGGTTACCGGATGATCTTTGAAACTGTTTTGGCCGTGGGCAAAGCGAAGAAAAAACTGGTAGTGCCCATGGACGATGCCAATCTTGATGGCTTGAACTATCTGGCGGGAAAACGAATCCATGATGTAAATAAAATGGCCGAGTTGGGGACTGCCCTTGCCCATATTGACGGGGGGGTTCCCAATATCGGGATTATTGTCCCCGAAGTGAACGAGGAGACGATTGGCGAGTTGATTTACTTTTTCGAGATGTCGTGTGCATTGAGTGGCTATACTTTGGGCGTTAACCCATTTGATCAGCCCGGTGTGGAAGCCTATAAAAAGAATATGTTCGCTTTGTTGGGCAAGCCTGGTTTTGAAAGTGAGACAGAGGCCATTAGGAAAAAGATTTGAGGAATAAGATCATTGCAATAAAAGGTAATAATTAAAAATTAATCTCATTTTACTTCAATCTTCTTCGCCTGCCTGATCGGACAGGGCAGGTTATCAAAATTTTTCAATCCTCATTATCAGAAAGATGATTGTGGTTGAAAAATTTCCCTGGCCTTGAATATTTTTGTAAAATGAGTTTTGCAACGGTCTTGGAATCTGAAAGACAAAGAAAAAGCCATTAACCGAAGGATTAATGGCTTTTAAAATATTGCTATGAAATTTATTTTAATTCAAAAGAGGTCTTTCCGATTTCGACCCCGTCAGAATATATGAAAACGTTGTAAACGCCTGCCATTGCCCCTTCTGCTTTGTTTTTCTTAGTCCAGAAAATACAGAGGTCCGTGGCCGCATTTTCATATTTTATTTCCTTTTTGGTGGTATATTCCAGTTTCTCACCATTGAATTCGAATGTGTAAACATCTCCCATTTTTTGCATTACCACCACATTATCGGGCCTTATGATCCGGACATAGAAAGTCTTTGTCCCGGCCTCGACCAGTTTGTTTTCCCCAACCGTGAAACATACCTTTACCCTTTCTACTTTCTTTGCTTTATCGGTCACACGTTCACGGCCGCTGCCCGTGAAACGAACCCCATAGGCCGTAACATTGTAGGCCCGCATTGCAGAAGCCTCGGTTACCTTCTCAATAAGTTGTTCCTTGTCTTTGGTAAGCGCCCTGGTTTTTTGTTGCTCACCGGCATATTGTTGCCTGATTTTTTCATTTTCCTCGGTCAATTCACGGTTGACCGTATAAACCGAATCCAACTGCTTCACATAGCCCTGGGTGATTTTCCTGAGAAGTTGAAGCTTCTTGTTCACCTTCCGGTATTCCCATTTATAATTAAGGAGTTCCTTTATCTCTTTCGCATTGGCCAGGATAATACTGTCCTTGACCGAAAGTGAATCCGATAAAGTACCATATTCCATTTTTATACTGTCGTGGCTCACCATTAAATGATCGAGTTCCATTTCAATCTCAGTGCGCTGTGCCTCTTTTTCCTTGAGCATTGCTTTATATTCTTTTTCCTTGGGTAAATAAACGAAGAGTACCCCAATAAGTGCAATCAACAATAAAGCGATGATGATAATCCACACCAGGGGTTTTGATTTCTTTTCCGGTGGTGTGTGGGCGACATTTGATTTTGATGTTTCTGCCATTTCTATTGATTGTTAGTTGGTTGATATTTTTCGCAAAAGTAAATCTAAATATTTTATTAACTTATAATTTTACAATAATTTATTAACGGGGTTGTGTTAGGTTTAATACGGTAAATCCTTGATGTTATTTTCCTTATTCCAATCGGGGATCAAATATTTTTCGGGATTGTTCTCAATGACCCGCTTTTTCCATTCTTCGGGATAGCCTTCTTGTTGTGGTCGTCCATTTTCATCTTTAATGTAGCCGTCATTGTATTTCGTGATCAATAATTCACCCAATTCCAACCATTTTGCATGGGTGAGATTTCCACAAGCCAATGTATAGTTAGTAAGGGCTTGTTTCCTGTCAATTTCATTCATCTTCTTTGTAACGGAAACGATGGAATCTTGTTCCGAAATAAACTTATCTTCGAGTTCTCGTTGTGTTTTTTGAATATCCTTAATCATATAGGAATAGCGCAGGTTGGCAAAATTGGAAACAAAGTTGAAAGCCCACCACATGGATTCCCGGGAAAATTTATTGATGTCACCAATTGTGAATGCTTTGGGAACTTCTGTTACCCCACAGTAAATGGGTACATAGCAGGTAAAATAAGTATCGTCAACACCAAACCAGGCAATGCCAAAATCATTTGGGAGATAATTCTTGCATTGTGCAATAAATGAAAAAGCTGTGTTATAGGATGATATGGATCTTTCCCAGGAATATTTTGCCGTGTCCGTTTCCCAGAATAAGGGCCGGCAGCGGAATGGCGTTCCAAAAGGGCCGGCGGCCAATCCTTTGGTCATGTCCAGCCCGGTCCCTTCATAATGATCCCTCATCAGGTTCATCACATCTTCAAGGGATAATTTCTCATCGGGCTTTATCCACAAAGGATAGCGTTCGGTTCCTTGCACACCACGATTATAATCAGAATTGAATTCTTGTGAAGGTGCTGCCCTTCTGAAAAGGCTCCACACACGTGATTCACAATATTTCAACCTGTCAGGGGAGGCCGGGTTATAGGCTTTGTTAAATTGGAAGGGCTTTCCTGATCCGGGATCGTAATATCCTTTTTCGATGGCAAGGGATATTATGTTTTTTGAAAAAAGGCAGTTATCAGGGTTATCCGTTGGGAACACGCCGATCCGGGCCATATTGGCATGTGCCGAAATATATCCATCGGGAATGCGGCGGGCAACCCAAACGGCACCGCCTTTTCCCCCTGTCCCGATCATTTCCAGGATCCAGGCTTCCTCAGGGTCAACGATGGAAAAAGACTCCCCTTCACTGCCATAACCATATTCTTCAACAAGTGACGTAATTACCTGAATGGCCTCACGGGCTGTTTTTGCCCTTAATAAAGCCAGTTTCATAAGGTGCCAGTATTTCAAGGGTTTTGTTTTGTCCCAAAGTTCTTCCCTGCCGGTAAAGGTGGTTTCGCCAATGGCAAGCTGGAATTCGTTCATCTGGAAACCGATTACTTTATAAGTGTGGGCCACTTGCTTTATACTGTCGTTTCCATATTTCACCCAGGTGTTTTCAGGGTGGTCCTGGGCCGGGGTAATGTCAAGATGGTACAGCCATTCGCCATCATTGGTATATACCATCATGGTTGAGCTATCCATGGAAGCACCTTTAGTAACAATCAGGTTTGTGCAGCTATGACCTTGATAATTCAGGATAAGTACAAGGGTCAGGAAAAGGATATGTTTGTTCATAGTATTGGATTTTTTTTTTGCGTTACGCAAAGTTGCGCAATTTTAAAAGAAACAAAAAAATCCATACAAAAACTAATTGTATGGATTTTTTCAGTATCATGTTTTGGAACGGGTAATCTAATGACTTGGGGCATCGGGCATTTTAAAATGATCCCCGGTTTCGTCCACGATCCGTTTGTACCAATCGGTTCCATAACCAGGCTGGCTCAGCTTTGGGACATGGTATTTGTATCCTTCTGGTACGTCCACCTTTTCTTTGATATTGCCATCCATGTATTTTGTGAACAAATAAGTGTAAAAGTCCAACCAATGTTTTACGGTTTCATCACCGGCCTTGGTCGAATAATCTGTAAGGAGTGCAATGGCTTCCTCTTTATTGTTTTTATAAAGGGCCAAAGCCTTTTTGTCGATTTCTTTTGTTTGTTGCAAGAAATTATCTTCCATCATGGTTTGCTCGGCCCTGATTTCGGGATGGATATAACTGTAGCGGGTATAGGCGAAATTCGATACCAGATTGAAAACCCAGAAACCCGATTCAAAAGTAAAATCCATCATATCGCCATTTCCCACTTCAAATGCGTGTGGGACTTTTGTAATACTCGAATACATGGGGGTAAAAACGGTACTCGCTGCATCATCGACGCCAAACCAAAAAATGCCACCAAACTGCTTGGGCACCCAGTTCCTGGCCTGTGCCACAAACACAAACCCTGTTTGCTGGGTAGAAGTGGCCCTTTCGTTGCAATAGGTCTCCCCATCCACTTTCCAGGTCAATGGCCTCCAACGGTAAGGATTACCAAAAGCCCCTGCGCCCATGTCTTTGGTCATGTCCAGGGGTGTCCCTTCGAGGTGGTCGCGCATGTAATCCATTACATCTTCCACGGCGATTTTCCTGTCAGGCTTGATCCAGAGGGGCATCCTGTTTTTAAGGTTGTGCCCTGAAGCATAATCGTAATATTTGTCCATCCCCGAATTTACCGAACGGAAGAAAGACCAAACACGCACTTCGCAGAAACGGGCCCCGCCAAAATCAACGGGAGCATAAGTATCAGAAAAGCTGAAATCTTCATCATTCCCATCAAAAAGCCCTTTTTCGCGTGCGAAAGAAATTACATCATCTGCATAAAAACATTCAACAGAAGGGTTGTCCAATTTGTCCCTTTGTGAAAAAGTGATGGACTTATCACCATCGGCAAGTGGGAATGTCTGTATCCTTGCCTGGTTGGCATGTGCAGAAACATATCCTTCAGGGATACGGCGGGCCACCCAAACGGCTCCTTTTTTCCCTTCGCCTTTTCCGATCATCTCAAAAATCCAGACTTCGTTGGGGTCGGAAACCGAAAAAGATTCGCCGGAACTGTAATAGCCATATTCATTTACCAACTCCGTCATTATCCTAATGGCTTCACGGGCAGTCTTCGACCTTTGCAGGCCAATGTATATCAAACTGCCATAATCCATTATGGCATCCGGTTGGTGGTATAGATCATGAAGTCCGCCATAAGTGGTTTCACCAATGGCAACCTGGTATTCGTTCATATTGCCAACCACATTGTATGTTTCGGCAGCTTGCTTAATTTGTCCCAGGAATTTACCCGTGTCCCATTCATAAACATCCAGCATAGTCCCTTCGGGATAAGTGGCGGCCGGCCAATGGTAGAGCTCACCATACAAAACATGCGAATCGGCGGCATAACTGATAAACGTAGAGCCATCTGTTGAAGCCCCTTTCGTTACAAGGAAATTGGTACAGGAATAGGATTGATAGCTCATTCCCGTTAAAGCTAAAATAATAAGGAAAGAAAAGATTTTTTTCATATTAAGAATGTTTATTGTGAAAATAGTAAATATTTAAATTGTTAATTAAAAGAATTAATAAAATCTTCGGGACGATAAATTTTCAACCCTGAATCTTCGAAATCAGATTGGTTTCTTGTAACGATAATTTGAATGTTATTTTGCTTTGCGGTTTCGAATTGGACGGCATCTTCAAAGTCTGTCATATCAGAATTAAGAGCATTTAAAATTGAAACGGAATCTACTCCTGCAATCTTTATAAACATAAAGAGATTCTTCAAAAATCCTATTGTCTTGGTATGGCCTGTTTTTTTGTGCGTAACGTAATAGATATCTGTGACAGTGGTTGCAGTAACAAAAGCTTCTATATTGTTTTTCGCAATTAACCGGATAAATTCAATTGATTTTTTAACAAAAGGTTTTCTATCCAAAGCAATATCTAAAATGATATTGGTATCTATGAGTATTTTTTTCATTTATACTTTTTCATTAAATAATCATATTTTTCTGTGTCCGGGTCTATACCTTTTGCAAAACCTGTCCATTCTTTAAGAAATCCATCAATAGAAGTTTTTTGTTCTTTCTCAATTATTTGCGGTAAAAAAACCACAAAAACCTCAATTTTCCTGTTGGTATATTTTTCAAATTGAGGGACTTTGATTATGCCGTTTTCCAATACAGTCGTTTCAAATTTATATGCTTCCATTTGTTAGTTCGAATTAGTATTCAAAATAAGGATAGGTCATAAGATTGACCTACTTTAGTTTGCAAAAATAAGAAAAAGACAAGATGTTTCCCGAAAAAACGGAAATAGGAAGGAAAGAATACTTCGTTTCATAGATTAGCATATTTTGATTTTACAAAATAAAACTTGAAATCTATTCGCTCAGTATAACTCAAACTAAAATCCGAAGTTGAAACCGACAGAAAAGGTATTTTGCTGTCCCTGAAAGAAATCAGGTGTGTATTTCTTCACCTGGTCTTCGTCCCCGGAAATATCGCTGCTGATGAATTCCGCAAAGAGATAGGCATTGTTTGCAAATTCGTAAGTGGCCTTTAAGGAAATGGTCTGGTTTTGCCAGGCAACCCGTTCAATGAAGGGATGTGTATCATAAGTGCCATCAACGGTATAAGTGTAATCCGGGCCGTGCTGAGCCAACATATAATAGGTTTTAATATGTAATCCCCGGATAGGTTTGTATTCGAGGCTCACGTATATCTCCTGGGAGTTGTCCCGCATATAATGCCCAAAATTGAAATTATTTGATTCAAATGTAAGGGTTGGAACCCTGTGCTGATAGGTAATGGGAACTGTTTTGGTATATTCAATATTTATTGAAAGGTTGTTGATCAACACATTGCTTTCCTTTACTCCAATTTTTGTACTCCAAAAATTACTGGTTTCACTATCGCTAACCCGGGAAGTTTTAAACTCATCGACGTAAAGGCTGGCATATAGGTTCAACTTCTTTATTTGCCGAGAACTAATGTCGAAAAACAGTTGTGAGTTTTGATTATCGATACTTGAATTGACCACATGGTCGATGGCTTTGTAAAACATGATGGGGATCAGGTAGCCGGGATATACATTCATATCACTATATACAATCGAATTCCCAAAAGAGAGCTTTAGGTTTTTCCAGGGCGTAAAAGTGAACATGTTTGCAGCCATGTATTTAGGACGGTAGGTTGAACGGTAATATGTGGAATTGCCAATATTGTAATAATAGGATCTGCTACTGTCAACAACCATCGAAATCAACCAACCATGGAAATAGTTCAACTCAAACCATTTTGCGGGTTTCATTTGTAATTTCAGCTGGGTAATTGAGGGTGGCCTGTCGCTGAAGATATTGGGCCCATTGTAATTATTTCCCCAATTCACATGGTCTTTCACAAGGCCAAAGGAGCCCCAGTTCCAGGAATAGACTACCCCACCGCGCATCTCATTAAAATCGACCCCACCTGACTCATTGCGTTTGAAATTACCGCCCCCGCCCCTTTGGGTGAAAAATTCCGGGGCAGATAATATTTGCGATTCTGTATTGTCCCGGAGGCTGGCATACATTCCCCAATGTTTGCCAATATAAGCTGTAGCTTCAAGCCCGCCCCACCGGTGCCAGATAGTACCGTTGTCATTGAAAAAATAATTTATCCCCCAAATGGGTTTTACGCTTGCCGTAAACAACTTATCTTTATAAAAAACCCCAAATGGGTTAAGTGCTGTGGCCAAGCGTTCATTTTTCCTGAAAATATCCCATTTTGGATTATAATCGGGCAGGGAGTCGATTTCTGCTTTAAAGCCTGTTAAGTAAAACTCCAGTTCCTTTTTTTGCCGGATACTCATGTTTTCGATCGACGATTCCGCTTCCACCAATTTGTCGGCGATAAACCCACGGCTGTAAGGTTTTACCACAGAATTAATCTCGATGAATGTTTCGTTTGCCAGTTCATCCATAAAATCGTAGATATTTTTATTGGATAGATGTTCAAAAACCACCTGTCCAAAAGTAGTTTGAACGGAAAATAACATGAATCCAATTACAAGAAGTTTTATCAGACCTTTCATTTTTTAAAGAATTCCTTAATCATTTTTACAGTGTATTCGATTTGTTCCAGGGTCAATTCCGGGAAAATGGGTAAACTTAGGTATTCATTTTGAAATTTTGACGCATTTGGAAAATCATCTGGAGAGTGCTCCAGGTATTTATAGGCAGATAAGTTGGGCAAGGCAATTGGGTAATGAACCCCGGTGGACACCCCTTTTTCTCCTAAAAAAGTTTTCAATGCTACTCTTTGTGGTGTGCGGATAACATATAAATGATAAACATGTTTTGATTTTGTGTTTACAAAAGGCAGAATAATCTCAGGAACATCTTTTAGGAGTTTATCATAATGATTAGCCACTTCCCTTCTTTTTTCCACCCATCCTGCAAGATACTTTAATTTGATATCCAAAATAGCTCCTTGAATTCCATCCATCCTGCTATTTACTCCTTCAAATTCGTGGTCGTATTTTGAAACCCTTCCGTGGTTTGCAAACATCCTGGCTTTTTTGGCGACTTTATCGTTATTTGTTACGATAGCCCCTGCATCGCCATAAGCACCCAGGTTTTTTCCAGGATAAAAACTAAAGGTGGAAACATCGCCAAAAACCCCTATTTTGCCCCAACCTTCATTTTCTGAATTATACTCTGCAATATGGGATTGGGCCGAATCTTCCAACACATATAAACCATGTTTTTTGGCAATTTCCATGATACTGTCCATGTCAGCGGGCTGACCATAGAGATGTACAGGGATAATTGCTTTCGTCAGGGAAGTGATTTTACCTTCAATTAATGAGGGATCTATATTGTAAGTATCGGGCAGGCAATCAACAAACACAACTCTTGCGCCAGCTGTTGTAATGGCTTCAGAAGTGGCGATAAAGGAATTGGCGGCCGTTATCACTTCGTCCCCAACCCCAATATCAAGTGCTTTTAAAGCAATTGAAATAGCATCGGTTCCGTTTCCAACACCAATGCAATGCTTTGCATTATGTGCAGCAGAAAAGTTTTCTTCAAAAAGCTTCACATACTTTCCATTGACAAATGCAGTGTCGCGTATAACATTTGCAATGGCTGTATCTATTTCATTCCTGATGGAAAGATATTGCAATTTAAGGTCAACGAAGGGTATTTGTGTCATTTGCTACTTTGTTTCAATTTATAATTGTTTAATCATTTTTGCCGGGTTTCCGGCATAAATCCCTGGTTTTAAAATATCTTTGGTAACTACTGACCCAGCCCCAACTACAACATTATCGGTAATTGTCACCGGGAGAATTGTGGCATTGGTTCCAATTGAAACATGATTGCCTATAATAGTTTTCTTCCAAAGTGTTTTATCTCCTTGTGCCGGACCTCCTTTTTGGAAAAGGTCATTAATGAACATGGCTCCATGCGAAATGAAACAATTGTCCCCTATTTCAACCAGTTCACAAATAAATGAATGGGATTGGATTTTGCAATTCGAACCAATCATTACCTGTTTTTGAATTTCCACAAAGGGACCTATAAAGCAATTGTCACCAATGCTACAACCGTAAATATTAACGGGCCCTACAATGGTAACATCCTTGCCAAATTCGACATCAACAATTCCGGCTTTCAATAAATTCATGCTAATTGTTTAATTTGTTAGCGCTTAAGTATATTTTTTCAATAATCTCAACTGTTTTTAAACCCTCAAAGCCATTTGTTGCAATTACACCGCTATTGGTTAAGACATCAACCACATTTTCATAAACTTTATCATGGTTTGACATTGAACCAACATATTGTCCATACATATTGGGTGGGTTACCGGCGGGCAAATCAGTTATCTTATCGCCTTCCATTTCCTGATATTCCAATTCGTTTATGTACTGCCCACCAATCTTGATTGTCCCTTTTTCGGCAAAGATAGTCAATGAGCCTTCCATGTTTTTATTATAACTATTTACCGAATAGTTGATTGTTCCGATAGCGCCATTAAAAAATTTCAAGGTTATGGCTCCCGTATCTTCAAACTCAATTTCTTTTTCGTGGCTATAATTTCCTGTGAACGCATAGGCTTCTTTCACGTCCCCAATAAGATAATAGAGGAGGTCGACAAAATGACTGAATTGTGTG
>JAADJA010000057.1 GCA_013151015.1 Chlorobiota bacterium | reverse complement strand
CCCCATATTTGAATTCCCTCCAAGGACTCTATGTTACCAATGTCATTAAGGCTTATTAGTACATCGTTACCAAAAATCAAAAGGGATCCTCCTATAGTGTTAATGTTTTGAAGTCCGTCTAAACTTAATAGGTTATCATTGTATGAGATTTTAAGATGTCCTCCAACTGAATCAATATTTGAAAGCTCAGCCAAGTTTACCAAAGAGTTATTTGACTGGATTAATAAATTACCCGAAACATTGGTAAGATTATCCAAACCTTCCAAATTTAGGAGGTTAGGGTTTCCTCCATCATCACCTATTAGCAGGTTTTGTACTGAAGTTAAACTTTGGAAACCTATAATACTGTTTAGGGATAAATTAGAACTTATGCTCAAATCTTCTTCAATTGTTTCCAAGCTATTAAATCCGGTTATTGATTGCAGGTTTTCATTTCCATTAATGCTAATATATGCTATATTAGTAAGAGAATTAAAGATGGAAATATCCTCGAGTAAGTTATTTTGGAATATAGTAATATATTCCCCAGCTGAAGTTAAATTATCAAATCCTGTAATGGCAGCCAGAGCATCATTATATCTTATTGAGATATATTCCCCGATTGAAGTTAGATTTCCAAACCCTGGTATGCTGAATAAGGCATCATTATTATCAATATTTAAGTATCCACCAATATATGATAAACTGTCCAAGCCGGATAAAACAATTAGTCCATCATTGTGCCAAAAATAAAAATTTCCTCCAATGGAATCCAAATGGTTAAGCCCGGATAAGTTCTCCAGGGCAATGTTTCCACTAATCTCTAAGTTTTCGTAAACCTGAACAAGGTTTTCAAGGCCAGTTAAATTTGTAAGAGCATCATTGGATTTAATCTCAAAATTTCCACCAATGGTAATAAGATTGTCCAAGCCGGATAAAACAGTTAGTCCATCGTTTTGAAAAATCTTAAATTTTCCACCAATGGAAATAAGGTTGTCCAACCCGGAAAAATCCAATATTGCATCATTGTGTAATAATTTCATATCTCCACCAATTGAATCCAAATTGTTTAAGCCTGAAAAACTTGTCAAAGAAGGATTGCCGTATCCGTATATTCCTATATTTAGATCACCACCGATGTTTGTTAGATTTTCAAAACCACTTAAACTTGCAAGCAAAATATTATTATGTATTTCAAGATTACCATTTATAGTGGTCAATACATTTAATCCGTTAAGGTTGACAATGTCGGAGCCACCTGAAATTGTAAGAGATCCTTCAATAATTGTACACCCCGGATAATCTGTTTGGAAATTATCGATTTCATCCTGGGTGGAAAAATAAATCCCATTGGGCAGGCAGCTTTGTGAAAATCCCGTAAATGCAAAAGTGGAAAAAACGAAAACAATGAAGATTGATTTTTTCATGATGGAAAGTTTGAGTTAAACAAACAATAATTTCCAGAAGGTACTTTTAGGGGTAGTATTTCTTTGGGGATGGTCATTCCTTTTTTTCTTGCTACAAATATAGGAAATAATTTGGAACGGGAAAATTTTGTTTGATATTGGGAATATGGGATGTAGGAACGGTATGCAGAGACGCACGGCCGTGCGTCTCTACGTACCATTTTTGCGTTCCCATTAACTGAACAGTTCCCTGATATCCTTTTCGGTCAGTTTCTTAACAAGGCTTTCATCGGTGCTGATAATGTCCTTGGCGATTTTTTTCTTTTTGGCCTGGAGGTTCAGGATTTTTTCTTCCACTGTATCTTTACAGATCATGCGGTAGGCAAAAACATTGTTTTTTTGGCCGATACGGTGCGTGCGGTCGATGGCCTGGTTTTCGACTGCGGGGTTCCACCATGGGTCCACAATGTAAACATAGTCGGCAGCGGTAAGGTTAAGTCCTGTGCCACCGGCTTTTAGGCTGATAAGGAAAACACGGCACCCGGCATCTTCCTGAAAACGTTCAACGCTCTCCTGTCGTTTCTTTTTTGTGCTTTGGCCATCGAGGTATTCAAAATCAATCTTGTCCCTGACCAATTCTTCTTTTATCAACTTCAGCATTCTCACGAATTGTGAAAATACCAGGATTTTATGGTTGGAGGTTTTTTCGTTGATGTGCCTTACGAGTTCCTCAATCTTGACCGATTGCGTCCCGTAATCCTCCTTATCGGAAAGGATGGCCGGCGAATCGCAAATCTGCCTTAGTTTCATCAAGCCTTCCAGTACATAGATTTTCGATTTCCCCAAACCTTCCTTTTCGATCCTTCCCAGCAACTGGTTTCGGTATTTATTTCGGAAGGCATCGTAAACCTGGCGTTGCTCGTTGCCCATTTCACAGAAAAGTATATTCTCGGTTTTCTCGGGGAGGTCTTTGGCCACCTGTTCCTTGGTGCGCCGCAATAAAAAGGGTGCTACCATTTTGCTCAGTTCCCTTGAAACCTCTTCGTTCCCATCCTTGTCAATGGCCTTTGAATAATCTTCTTTGAATGAATCCCTGGAACCAAAAAATCCGGGGTTCACAAAATTCATTTGGGCGTATAAGTCGAAGGTGCTGTTTTCGATGGGCGTTCCGGTAAGGGTAAGTTTATGGGCCGCCTGCAGCAAGAAAGCCGCTTTGTACCGCAATGAGGCCGGGTTTTTTATGGCCTGGGATTCGTCAAGGATAATGTAATTGAATTTATATTCTTTTAGGGTTTCGATGTCGCGGACAAGAACGCCGTAAGTGGTAAAAACAAGGTTGAAATCCTTGAAATACTTGATTTCTTTATCACGGTCGATTCCATAATAGAAATGATAAGTGAGCTGGGGGGCAAACTTTTTCAATTCGATTTCCCAGTTGAACAATAGTGTGGTAGGTACGATAATGAGGTTTGTCTTTTTGGATTTCTTTACTTGCTTTTGCAGAAGCGTGAGTACCTGCAATGTTTTCCCAAGGCCCATGTCGTCGGCAAGTATCCCGCCCCAGCTTAGTTCGTTCAACATGTTGAGCCAGTTGAGCCCTTCTTTTTGGTAATCGCGAAGTGTGGCCGTTATTTCTTTGGGCTTTTTTATGGCACTTATTTTTTCGATGTTCTTCAGCTTTTGCCGTTTTTCGGCCAGTTCCTTCATGATTTCCACATTGTCGATATCCTCGAAAAGCTCGTCGATAATGGAAAATTTCAATTTGGAAATCTGGAGCTTATCGTCCTTGATTTCCCCCGCCCTGAAATAACGTTGGAATTTATGCAGCCACTCTTCCGGCAATATCCCGACACTTCCGTCTTTCAACTGCACATATTTCTCTTGGCGCAAAACGGCCCTTTTCAGGCTTTTCAAATCCAATGCCATGTCCCCAAAAGCCACTTCCATTTCCACCTCGAACCAATCCTGCCCCGATTTTATCCCACTGCTGATGTTGGCCCGGTGCGGGTTGTATTTGAACGACTTTAAGTCTTTCAGCCCAAAAACCTCGATTTCGGCCTTTTGCATTTTTTCATAAGCATCAAAAAACCAGAAATCATCCATCAACACATCGGACTGAAGGTAAAACCTCCCTGCTTTTTTTTGGCTCTCAAATTCAGGATGGAGGTTGGACACAAAATCGAGGAAATCATTTTCGTACTCTTCCGAACGTACGTAAATTGTAATGTTGTTTTCGGGATCTGTCATTAAGCTGCTGCCTTCGTTTCCCGGTTCGAACAATAAACCCCCTTCATATTTCACCATGGGTTTAAAAACCACAAAATCGTCATAATCAGATAGGAAAACTTGTTTTTTTACGGGATTGATGTTCTTTTCCGTCAATGCGAACAAATCGGTCTTGAAATCAATTTTGCAATACTTGGATATCGGTTGGATATAATTGCTGAAAAACCTTTTGGCCTCTGATTTCACCATTGTCATCCTGCTGTTTCCAAACTGGCTTATTATCAACGACTGGCTGATGGATTTATGCAGATAAAGGGTATTGTTGATTATTGAATACAAAAAATGGGATTTCTGTTTATCGATTTTATCAATGCTTTGCCCGGTGCCATGGACCAGGAATTTTGGGGTGAGATGTAAAAAGGTATCATCATCGGTAAGCTCAAATTTAATTTCAGGGTATTCCTTTTCAATTGTTATGGGTTCCAGATCCGATTTCCTGATCTTGTAATATGAGTCGTAATCCGACAATACGAACAAATATTTTTCTGTGTGCAATATGGGGAAAATCCGCTTTAGGAAATCGAACAGGTATTTTTGTTTTTCCAGGAAACGGTCGTTGCTATCGGGGATAACCCCATTCTCTTTGCTGGCCTCAAAATAGGTTATTTTCTCAACAAGCTCTTTTTGTTTTTCGGTAAAAACCAGGTGCTCGTCCCGGTTCAGGTTATCAATGCTTTTGAAATGTGAAACCAGTTTATTGCCCTGTTTGTTTTCTTTTCCCGAAACGATAATGATTTCCATTTCATCGTTCAGTGGCAAACCCATGTCCGGTGAGGCAAAAAAAGCAAAGCCCGGTGCCCTTTTTTGGGACTTCCGGTTTTCGATGGCCGGTGCCTCGATTTTCACGGAATTGTTTTCCAGTTCCTTGAAACCGGTTTCATATTGGAGTTCGATGGTTTCATTTCCCTTAACGGGCAGGAGTGAACGGTACTCGGGCTTCAATGATATATCGATTTCAAAATCCACATAGTCAAAATCGAAATAGGAATTGAATTTTTTGCCTTTTAACCCATATACTTCAAGCATCTCATTTTTCAGTACCTTGAGGTTTTTAGGGATGATAAGCTCAAAAATATCGGGTTGGTTCGAATTGGCTATTTCTTCCAAAATTGACATTTGGTGCATACACAGGCTTTTGACCTTTTTGCCGCAACTGCAAGAAGTCATAAGGCCTTTGAGGGTATGCCAGAATTTTATGGTGAAATCATTGTAATAATTGCGATAAGTGAAATGAAGTTTGTTGTCGGCAATTATTTTGGTCGCAAATTCTTCCGATTCGCTGTAATAGTAATTTGACCTGTACCGTTGAAGGAGTTCATGTGTGATATATTGATAATCCGGGATCAGAAAAGGGGTCGATGAAATGCGCAACTCAATTTTGGGTTTGGGCTGAGATTTGGGTTTTGCTGTTTTGTTGTTAATGTGCTTGTTTATTTCTGCACGAATATCTGCCAGTTGGTTCTCCTTTTTCTTCCTGCCCCCAAATTCATCTTGCAGGTAGCGCAAGGCTGCGACCTGGTGCTTGCAGACCGGCCCCCAATCGTAAGGGCATGTGCACCGTGATTTGATATAGTCATTTAGGCCGCTCACCACCACAATATAAAGGGAACCTCCGCGCACTTCAAAATTGGCCGTGCCATTTTTTTTGTTGATCGATGCACTCCCGACCTTTTTATCTTTGAAGAGCTTTTCGCCCCGGGCCAATATTTCCGAAGGGGCATGGATATCAAGGTAATCATCGATCCTATCTACGATTTTTTCCGACATTTAATACAAAATTAAATTAACTTGCAAAGTTAAAGAAACATGCCGTTTTTGGAATGATGATTTATTAACAAATTGAAATTCCATATGATGGATACTATAATACAAGTGAGAATATAGAATAATTGTTTTTGAAAAGACTAAATAAAATTTCAATCAGTTATCAATTAACAGTTTGTACTGGGAAAAAAGTTATTGCTTTGGAAAATGGAAGGAATATATGTTTATAAATCTGTATTTTTGGGATTTTTAATATAGGGTTTAAAAAACAGACTAAAATTCTATTTGAACAAATATCTGAGGGGAAATACAAAGGAAAAAAATAAAATAAATTAATTATGCAGGTAGTTTTCAATGATAAAATCATGACGTGGAAAAAGTTGATATTGATACTGCTGAGTATAACTGTTTATAGTTGCAGTTTAGAACTTGAAAAGGATGGAAATAGTAGCTCAGAAAGAAAAGCTATTAATAACCCTTTATATGGTGAATGGGTATTAATTGATGCCGAGAATTCCGAAGATTGGTATCTTAGACCCAGGGGATTTTCTATATCGGCAGATACCTTGGAAGTTTATAGGGGATTTTATAAACGTATAACAGATAGTACAACAAGTAAGAAAGGATTCATCTATAACGGTAATTTTGTCTCTTATGAGATTTTGAATAATTCAATATATATTGATAGTTCGTTAAACAGTACCCTGGGGTTTCCATGGGAAATAAAAAAGAATACTTTTGATAGTTTGATTGTATCCAAAAACTATTCCCGTATTTATAAATTTATACACCCAAATTACAAAACTGATCAAATTCTACAATTTGACAAAGTCATTTATTCTGTGATTGGCTCCTATTGGTCAACCCCTGTTTTTGATATTTCAATGGATACGAATGGCAATGTACAATTCCGCGGAGGAAGATTTGTTGAACCATTGGGCTTTTATACAGGGAAGCTTGACAATAATGCGAAAGAATATATTTTGAAAAGCTTTGATAGATGTAACATATTTGCTTTGAACGACAAATATTGTGTTAATGCAACCGATCAGGAGAGTGTAGAAATCACTTTCGTTAAAAATGGGAAAATAATTAAATCAATTAGTGATTATGGAAACGCTTTCCCGCGTGAGCTTTTTTGGGCTTGTGTTCCGTTGAGAAATCTATATATTACCAATAAGTTTGATTATGGATTAAATGAGGAGCAAGCTTATCTGGACCTTTATCTTTTTGCCTTTGAAAAAAATGGTCTTGCATTGCCAATAAATAAATCTGAAAGTTTTTATTTGCAAACAGAGTTGAGAAAAAGTAAAACAACAGATACTGTTTTCAATCCAAAATTTGAAATCCCATTTCGTGAAATATATTTTTTTCTTGAACAAAACTTGGATAAAAAACAGAATAAAACTGTTACCAGTATAAAAACCGACGGACGTTTTTACAAATTCAGTTTTAAGCATAACGAATCAATTACATACGATTTAGGATATAATTTTATTGAAAGAAATTACAATGAAAAAGTGTTTTATAAACCCACGGAAGGTTACCGATGGTAATTGTTTAGTGAACCAATTGTTGTTATAGATTATCATGAATGTCAGCAAAAAACAAACGTGTAAATAATAAACAGTTTCTCTATGCTTATTTTAAAAATTCAGATTAAACAATGCTCATATTTTGTAATCTTTGCATCGAATTATATGAAGTTTTAAAATTATAAAATCATGTACAAATACACCCCACCAGATTATTTAAACATCGATGATTTGCTTACCGATGAACATAAAATCATCCGCAGTTCGATTCGTGATTGGGTTGACCATTCCGTGATGCCCGTTATCGAAAAAGCTGCCCAAGACCATGAGTTCCCACAATATCTGTTCAGGGAATTGGGCGACCTGGGTGCCTTCGGGCCTTTTATCCCACAGGAATATAGAAGTGCAGGCCTCGATTACATTTCCTATGGCGTTATTATGACCGAACTTGAAAGGGGCGATTCGAGAATTCGTTCTGCGGCTTCGGTTCAGACTTCGCTTGTGATGTACCCGGTTTTCAGGTTTGGTTCCGAAGGGCAACGAAAGAAATATCTCCCGAAGCTGGCCACAGGGGAGATGATTGGGTGTTTTGGCCTTACCGAACCCAATCATGGTTCTGATCCGGGAAGCATGGAAACCAAATTCACGTATGAAGGTTTCCATGAAACCTATTTGTTGATAGCCGGGATGGATGTTACGGGGATTGGTGCTTTTGGGTAATCCTTAACAGTGTTTTCCATTACCTTTGCTTTTCAACCGCCCTGTCAAGAAAACCCCTCAACAATAGCATCTGTTCTTTTCCCTTTTTCTGTCCAAATTGTGCGGCACCATAAACTAATAAAATCCCAACAATCCCTGCCGGGATACTCCATAGGAAAGGTGCATCCATATCAAGTTGCCATTGGATAATCCCATAAATCCCACCAAAAAAAGAAAGCCCTAAAACCACAAAATAGAAAAACATGAACATCGTCCATATTTTGGGCTTGGGGCCCACCACTCCCGATACCCTCGTTAATCCGTCCTGTTCCCTTACCCAGACATGAAGTTCCGGCGACCAGTAATGTTGGTCTTTGTCCGGGATCCTTATGAAAGCATGGTCTTGGACTACTTGCCCCTGTATTGTTTGTGGTTCTTCCTTTAATTTGTCCTGGATTTGTTTCAATACTTCCTTTTGGCTTTTTGTTGTGTTTAGCGTGTAGCGCGGTCTTAAACTGGTTTTTGTCATTTATGGAAATATTGTTTCGCAAATTATTCAACATGAATCCGTGTTAAATGTTCAAAAACCAGGGTTTTCAGGAAACAGAAATGAACAGTGGAATAGGTTTAAAAAATAAAATCCCGATTATTAACTTACCATAATCAGCTTTTTTCTAATTTAGGGGCTTCAAAAATTACACAGTTTATTGTCCGGGATAATCCATTAGAAACAATACATAAAAACGGTTAAAAATGAATTTCGAATTAACAGAAGAACAAAACCTTATCCGCGCAACTGTTCGCGATTTTGCCGAAAGGGAAATAAAGCCCATAGCCCAGGAATTGGATGAAAAAGCAGAATTTTCCTACGACCTCACCCGGAAAATGGGGGAATTGGGGTTGTTTGGAATGTACCTTCCCGAGAAATACGGAGGGCAGGGATTGGACTCACTCGCCTATATCATTGCCGTGGAAGAACTGGCTCGGATAGATGGGTCACAGGCCGCAACTTTGGCGGCCCACAATTCACTTGGGATAGGCCCGCTTTATTACTATGGCACCGAGGAGCAGAAAATGAAATACCTCCCGCAGCTTTGCACCGGTGAAGCTTTATGGGGATTTGGGCTTACAGAGGCAAATGCCGGTTCCGATTCGCGGGGGACAAAAACAACCGCAGTACTTGAAAATGGGGAATGGGTCATTAATGGTTCCAAGATTTTTATCACAAACGGCTCCTGTGGTTTTTCGATAGGTTCCACCGTTCAAGCTGTTACAAAAGTGTTGGAAAACGGGAAGAAGGAATTCACGACCATCATCGTCGATAAAAACACGCCGGGGTTCAAACAGGTTACCATGCACGGGAAAATGATGTGGCGTGCTTCCGATACGGCCGAACTTTACTTTGATGATTGCCATGTCCCCGAAAGCCATTTATTGGGAAAAGTGGGCGAAGGATCGCATATTATGTTGAGTACTTTGGACAATGGCCGGCTTTCCATTGCAGCAATGGGGCTGGGGAACGCTCAGGGGGCTTTCGAACTTGCTTTGCAATATGCCAATGAAAGGAAACAATTCGGGAAACCTATCAGTAAATTTCAAATCAATGCTTTTAAGTTGGCTGACATGGCCACTAAAATTGAACTTGCCCGCAACCTTCTTTATAAGGCCTGCTGGTTGAAAGATGAAGGAAAGCCCTTTGCCAAAGAAGCGGCCATGTCGAAGCTTTATTGTTCAGAAATTGCAAAACAAGTATCCGACGAAGCCGTTCAAATACATGGTGGTTACGGATTGATGAAAGATTACCCTGTGGAAAGGTTCTATCGGGACCAACGTTTGCTTCAAATCGGGGAAGGCACTTCCGAAATCCAACGCCTGGTAATTTCAAGGTATATTGGATGTTAGTTGATGACCCGGGTTGAAACCACACAAAAAGCCGGGCTTATCTTAGCTCAATTGAAGTAAACTATTAAAAAAAAAGGAGAGGGACTGTCCCTCTCCCCTTTTTTTTTACAGAAAAGATATTTTATTTTACCACGATACGTTTTGCTTTCCCAAATGAACTGTTACCGAGGCGCACAATGTAAATACCCGGTTTTGCGTACGACATATCAAAATCGTATTGGTATTTTCCATTTACACTTGCAACCCTGTTTTCGATAAGGGTATGCCCGAGAAGGTTATGAACAGAAACAGTCAATGGCTCATTTTGGTTTACAGCTGTAAAGTTCACTGCAAAATGGTTGTTTTCCAGATAGGAAATAATCATTTCGTTGGGCTCATAGCTTTCAGCGATTCCTGTTTGCAAAACGATGTTGGCCGTATAGTCTTCCGTTTCGCCATAAGTTGTACTTTCACACGGATCGTTGGGGACCTGGTTGTTCCAGTTTGTCTTGACGCGCATCATGTGCTCGCCCAAAGTTGCATCGGCAGGAATTGCCAAATCCATGGTTTCCGTATAACTTCCACTGCCTTGTCCATCGGCAATCACATAATCGCTTATAACAATCTCATCGCCGCTAAAGCTAAAATCATCGTTGAAATCGATCCAGACCCTGACATGCTGGGTCCCATATTCCGTGGTAATTGTAAGGTCGTAAGTGCCGTCTATTTTCATGGTTGCGGTCAAGTCAGTATAGTTCCCATAACCATCAGGGTCACAACCCGAGTTATTGTCAATTTCGGCCAGCACCAGTTTCTTAATGCCATCGCCAAGTGTACAATTGGCCGTTGGGAGGCAAATAAATTTGGTAATCGTTACGGCCAGTTCATCATTGGAATTGTCGGCATCACCGGGCAATGAAGTTGTAACGGACAATTCGTGGTCTCCCAAAGCAGAGAAATCACCCGTTGTGGAAAAAGTGAAGTTCATGGTTTCCATGCTGTTCAATGTGCCGCTTACCTGTTCTGTTACCAGATCCCCACCATCAAGGGTGAAAGAAACATCAAAATCGGTTTGTGGGTCACCACCAAAGTTTTCGATGGTAACTGCAATGGATTCGCTTGTCCCTAAATTGGAACCTGAAACAGGGGAGAGGATTGCCGCTACACCAATATCATTGGGTTGCAGATGGGTCACCATGGCCACGATGGTATCATTGGCCGTGTCCATATCATCAGCAAGGGCGGTGAAAGCTATTACTTCATAAGTTTCGCCCACATTGGAAAAATCACCTGTGGCAGTAAACGTAAATTGTTCGTTTGTGCTTCCCGCCAAAGAACCGGTAAACGTTTCATTGATGATCGTGCCGCCGTTTATTTGGAAACTTACAGGGATTTCTGTTTGTGTATCAAGGCCATAATTGCGAATAGTAACGGTAATGGTTTCAGAAGATGTGAGTGTCCCGTCAGTAGGTGAGTCGATACTCACCACGCCCACGTCCGTTGCCAGATCGGAAGCGATCTTGAAAACGCCCACCTGGTTTTTCCTTGGGCCACCGTTGAAATATTCACCTATCGACCAGAACGTTTTATCGTCAACCGGGTCAATGGTCATTTGCGAATAATCGCCATATCTTGTGGCCGGGTCTGATTGTGTCCCTTCGGCAATAGTCCCTTCTTCCAACGTCATTGTGCCGAGCGGATCACTTGCAAAACGACCGGTATATTTCAAGGAGGGATATTGGGTAGTGCTCACGATGGTATAGGCCAGGGCAATGTTGCCACTTGCGTCCATGCACATATTCCCGCTGAAAGCGCTATGTCCGTCCGGTTGTACGTAGGTTCCTTCCTGGTATATTTCCCAGGGATCCCCATCATTGTCCTGACGAAGCTCGTACCAGCGAATCCCGGCATAATCGTCATTGCCGTCCAAATCCACCACAAAATTAAATACCGCGGCATTGTAACCCGGAAACCTCCTGTATTGCGCCATGTACATGATTGTTGCCTGCAAAGCGTCAATATCGCCGCCCGAAGGCTGGGGAAGGTTTGAAAAAGAACCTCCGTCAAACAGGCCATCAAAAGGTGCGGTGTTGATAATCTGCGGACTTGAGATCGTGGAATTGCCAGGTGTTGTCCAATCCACATTGATGTTCCATATTTTTAAATGGTCAACAGAAACACCGCTCCAAACATCATCCTGCATATAAATGATAGGTGCATTTCCCGGAGGGGGCAATGTTAAGCCATTGGCATTGAAACCAAGGGGGCTGTAAAAACCACTTGTCACAATACCGGTCAAGGGAAAACCCTGCATCATGGCACTTGGGTCGCCTACCAGCATTTTGTCCCTGTCAGTTGCAAAAACCACTTCGCTCGTCCCGGCAGAACCAGAATTCTTATTGGCTGTTATATAATATCCATCCGACCAAATCGAGAACTTTGGATAATCGGGAAAAACATTTGTGTTAAACGTATATAGGTACCATCCATCGTTCACCGGGTCGGGACCTTGGCATACGGCCATTCCAAAACCATTGGCATAAAATTCGGTGATGATAAAACGATCGGCCCAGCGGTCGTACATTACGATCGGGTCACCGGCATTGCCTTGTAAAATTGTCCCAAGGGCAGCGGGCGATGTCAAGGGGTTTCCCTCTTTGTCCCAAATCCTGAAAGAGGAGTTCCAGGCGTTTACAAAATGATTTGGCCCAACGGCCCCGGTCGGGTCGGTAGGCGTTGCATTGGCACTTGCTGCCTGAAAAGTGAGTATGGGATCCTTCCCTTTCACTTTCGTTGCAGTGTTTTGTTTGTCCCACAAAGGATCATCTCCGTAAGGAAGGCCTTTTCCCGGAACCGGTTTGTTCGGCCCAACTTGTTTAGGGTTCATCTCGGCATTGATATCCTCCGAAGGGATAAAAGTGCCATCTGCAATTTGTGAGGCAATTGAGGGGATTTCAACCATTGAATCGGCTGTTTTGATCAGTGTGGCTTTTTGCACATTATTGCTTTGCGCAAAAGCACCTATGGCAAATGCCACAAGGAAAATAAGTAAAGTTGTTTTCATTTTCATTTTTAAAAAATTAATTAGGGATTTTGTTTTAAGGATTTATATTGAGTTGTTTATAAGTGAACAATTCGATGTATGCAATTCGGTTATTTTCAAAACAGTTGTTTTAAATTCCCTGTTCACACAAAACATACAAACATTGAATTTGTTTATGAACCTTCAGGGACATAAAACAAATATCCCTGTTCGGTTTCCGAATAAATAAAGATTCCCAGGGTTTTCAAAAAAGAGGGTTAAGCCTTTTTCAATTTTTAAGACTACTTTTTTATTAATTGGGTTGCATGGGGTGTTTTAAAGTTGTCATTCCACCACCACCTTGGCACTGCCCACGGCCTTGCCGTTTACCGTAAGTTGCAGGAAATAAAGCCCGGAGGGCCAGGTTTCCAAGTTTATGCTAAGGGTTTCGGTATTTGGCTGGATGCTGATTTCTTTTGTTTTTATGCCTTGCAGGTCGTAAATACTTATGGTTCCTTTATTTTCCCTCCCTGCTGCACACTTCCACCCACCTGTGCTTTGCTTCGGCGGGCAATACAAGCTCAGTGTGACCTGATCCTTTGCGGGGTTTGGCCATATTTGCAACACCTCCCCCCGGCCTCCTCCTGAGGGGGATATTTGGCGCACCCAAGTGCCGGTGGCACAGCCGGGTGTATCGCAGCCCATGCTGTCAGTTTTGATTATCCACATATTGGACGGGGTGAAACCCACATTGGCACTGCCAATGGCAGCATATCCATTATCGGAAGTGGCTATTATATCGTACAAATAGTTCCTGTCGTCTGCTTCATTGAAATAAGCATAACCCTTCATCCAAATACTATCAATTTCAGTAGAGGTGTTTAAAGCCCAGCCTTTAAAAAAAAGTTCATCGTTCATATAGTAAAATCCTGAAGCAATATAAGAACCATTGTTGTTTTTGAAATTCTTGATGTGGTTTGCAATTTTATTGGGCCCAAATTTATGAATGGATATCAAGTTTCCCAATGTGTCGATTTTCATAATGGCAACCCTGCCGCGCCTCTCATCGGGCGTAATTATTTCTTCCCCATAAACCGTGGCCACAAGGTAGTTCCCATCGTCCGCCATTTGCACAAAAGCCATGTCGTCGTCAATGGCGGGGTTGCCGAAATACTTCGTCCACTGCTCGTTTCCGAGGCTGTCCGTTTTCACCACCATGGCGTCCAGTGAGTGGTCGGTGCCGGGCTTCCAGAAATAACCGCCAATGAGGTAGCCGCCATCTGGTGTCTGGATGGCATTTTGGCCATGTTCCGACCAATCTGTTCCAAAAGTTTGGTGCCATTGCTCGTTTCCCATACTGTCGGTTTTCAACAATAAAAAATCCCAAAAAGAACCTTCCTCGGGTTTCACACTACCTGAAAGTATATATCCATTGTCACTTGTCTTATTTGAATTTACGGGCATTGTCCATAAATGCTCCGTTAAATAGTATTTTGTCCATATCGTATCCAGGTTTTGGTCCATTTTCATCAACCTGCCATAAGTTTCCCCATTGTAGTCAAGATAGTACGTGAAATAATAAGTTCCGTCTGCCTCACTTTTCATCGCCCCGCCCACATTGCCCGCATAGTAATCATGGTAGGGTTCGTAAAAAGTCTTGAATTCCAACAATTCGCCCGAATACGAATATTTATAAAAATAGAAAAGCTGGTAAACATTTGGGTTGGTCGTAAGGCCATACCCGGTATATGCACTTCCATCATCTATTATCGAAAAGCCTTTGGTATTGTTACCGTTGTTGCTGTAAATATTGTTAAAGTAACTTACCTGTTGGCCAATTGAAACCAATGAGATTAAACACAAAATGAAAAGGGCACATTTTTTCATACTGCAAATATAAGGGTAAAAGCGGCCGGTGGCTTTATTGAATTACGATAGATGAAAAGAAAACCTGTACTTTAGCGAGATGAATTTGGAAATGGCATTTGGTATTTTAATAATTTGTGGGTTTTGAAAAAATTTGCTGAAAAGATATTGGCCCTCAGATGGCCGATAATCATAATGGTGGTTATTGCAACGGTTTACCTTGGGCTTCAATTGAAAAACCTAAGCATTGATGCCGATATTTTACGATCACTTCCGGAGGATGATCCCCATGCCGCTTTATTAAAACAAATCAGTGAGAAGTTTGGCGGAAACAGTATGGGGATTATTATCCTCGAAACGGACAATGTTTACCAAACGGAAGTATTGGAACATATACGTTCCATTACGGATACATTGGGCTATATCGAAGGGATATTGTCGGTTCAGAGCCTGACCAACATCATCAACATTAAAGGAAGTGAACTGGGCATTGAAGTGGGCCAACTGGTTGACGAATATGAGTTGCCCACAACTTCAGAACAGTTTGAGGGTTTGAGAAACAATGTTGAGGCGAATGAAATGTACAAAGGGACCATTGTTTCGGAGGACGCTACTTCGACCCTGATTATTTTCACCTTAAAAGATGGCGCAAACGTGAGTGCCGTTGCAAATGCCGTGATTGCCAAAACCGAAGCGATGCACCTGCCCGAAAAGCTCTATTATATTGGGTCGCCCATGCTTGTTACCTATATTTCGGAATTGATGAAAAACGACCTAATCAATTTATTGCCCATCGCTTTTCTGGTAATCGCCATCATTTTGTTACTGGCTTTCCGCTCGGCAAGCGGTGTGTTGTTGCCCCTTTTAACGGCGGTGATCGCCATCATCTGGAGCCTGGGCACCATGTCGCTTTTGGGCTACAAAATGTCGATGATCTCCAATAATATCCCGATTATTTTGCTGGCGGTCGGCAGTGCCTATACCATCCATGTCCTGAACCGCATCAACCAACTGAAAACAACCGACAGGGACGAGGCCATTTCAAAAGCTTTGTCTTATGTAATGGTTCCGGTGATACTGGCGGCCATCACAACGGTTATCGGTTTCGTGTCCTTTATCTTCGGTGCCTACCTTGATATGATCGTTGACTTTGGGATATTCACTGCCTTGGGGACTTTCTTTGCCTGCCTGCTGTCCATCTTTTTTGCACCTGCTTTACTGGATATTTTTACATCTAAAAAGAGAAATAAAGAGCTGATCCCAAACAAGGTGAGGCGGTCATTTTTATCGGAAAAACTCCTTTCGCCCTTGAACATTTTATTGTTCAAACACCCCAAATATGTTTTGCTTACATGGAGCGCATTGATCGCATTGAGCATTGTCGGGATATTTTTTATCCAACGGAGCGTTGATATACAGGAGTATTTTAAAAAGGGGAACCCTACACGGGAAGCGGAAAGGATAATGATCGAAAAATTCGGTGGCGTTAAACCGGTTTTTGTCCTTTTCAAGGGCGATATGCAAAGCCCCGAAGTTTTGAAGATGATGATTAAGATGGGCGAATATATGAAGCAAAGCCCGGATATTTATACCACTCAGTCGGTTGCTGACCTGATTGCCGAAATAAATTTTGCCATTACCGGTGAAAGAAAAGTGCCCGATGATCAGGCCGTGATTGAGCAATTTTGGTTTTTATTGGATGGGAACGAGGTGATGCAGCGGTTCGTAACGGAAGATCTGGATGAGGGGATCATTATTTCCAAGTTCAAATCGGCGGACAACGATGCCAAAAAGGAATTTGCCCGCTACATGGATAGGTTTATCGAGAAGAATTCCACCAAAGATTGCCGGATTGAAATTACCGGGATGCCCTTTGTGGATATTACCATGGACAGGAGTTTGATCAACAGCCAGCTCGGGAGCATTTCCATTGCCATTGTTTTTGTCATAATAATCGTCGGGCTGATACTGCGCTCTTTATACAGCGGTCTGTACGCCTCCATCCCTATTGTTGCGGCCATTATCATTTTATTTGGGGTGATGGGGCTTACAGGGATTTCGCTGAATATCGCAACGGTGCTGGTTGCGAGTGTGGCCCTTGGGATCGGGATCGATTATTCCATCCATATCATTTCCCATTTCAACGATACATTTCAAAAAACAGGGGATGTACGGAAGGCTATCCAGGATGCGATCATGATCAGCGGCAATGCCATTATCATCAATGTGATTTCGGTGTCTGCCGGGTTTTTGGTCTTGGTTTTTTCAGATATGGTACCTTTGCAGTACTTTGGGATATTAATCGCCTTGAGCATGTTGGGTTCCAGTTTGGGCGCAATGACCTTGCTGCCGGTTATTTTAATATTGGTCCATAGTAAGGAAAAATGATTCAATGGGACAATGTGAGAATGATTCAATGAGACAATAGAAACAATACCATAATAATATAATAGAAAACAATGAAACGAGTTCAAATCTTTTTTCTTTTTGTAATTTCCTTTGTGTTTACGATAAATGGGGCAATTGCCCAGGATGCTTCCACTTTATTGCACAATATGGACAATTTGATGTCGGCCCCGAAAGACAAGCAGGCCACGGTGAAGATTACCCTTACCAATAGCTCTGGTAAAGTGAAAGTGCGTGAAGCAATGATGAAGCAAAAAGGGAAAGACAAAAAACTGTACCGCTATACCAAACCTGAATCACAGGCCGGGATCGCGACTTTATCTCTGCCAGATAATGTGATGTGGCTTTATCTGCCTGCCATTGGCCGACCAACAAAGATTTCCCTTTTGTCGAAAAGCCAGGCTTTTACCGGAACGGATTTTTCGTACGAAGACATGGAAAGCAAGCCATACAGCGAAAGATATACGCCCACTTTGCTCGAATCGGACAAACCGGATATGTATGTCCTGGAATTGGTTCCCATTTCGAAAAAATCGAAATATGCAAAAATTGTCCTGACCCTGGACAAAACTAATTTCTACCCCTTAAAAATGGATTTTTACAATTCCCGGGGGGACAAGTTCAAGGAGGCCACGTACAAATATGCCAAACAGGGAGATTATTGGTATGCCAAGGAACTGCTGATGACCGACCTGAAAAAAGAACACTCCACCGCCATCGAAATGACCGATGTAAAATTTGACCAGGGTTTACCTGACGATGAGTTTACGGTTGAGTATTTGAAGCAGTAAAGTTGAATTATCCTGAACAAAAACCACAAAGCACTATCATGTCGAACCCCTGCGTTTGGCCTTGTGCGCTTGCCCGCCACCTTTCGGGTGGGACACCCCTTTGCTATTATGGCCATCGTTTGCCCTTTGGGGTTTGGCGGCAGTCGTTCCATTCATGGGATTCCTCACCCTTGCGCCCATGCCATTCCCACGGTTCGGAATGACGGAGGGTTGTTTTATTTTTGTATTACCACCTGCCCGAAAACGTTTACGATTACAACTGCAGAACGAGTCACCTTATGGGACACGGCCTCCACCACTCCCTATGCCCTCCCCTGGAATTCACCCTGTGTGGATGCCGGAACGCCCATGTACGAATTTGGTATGGAGCCACCTTTCATCATACAAGAGGATACCGTTTTTTCATTGGTAACACTTGAATATGATACCATCCCTCTGCCCGCCACCGACCTTGCCGGGAATCCCCGTATCGTGAACGGCAGGATAGATATGGGCGCTTACGAGTTCCATGACACAACCACACAGGTAGCCCAACAATACCTACGGGGACTGAGCGGATTGAAAATAAACGTATGGCCAAACCCCTTTACCTACAACACATTTATCTCTTTTGGCCTAAGCCAAAAAAGCAATGTTGTGGTCATTGTCCGTGATATGCAGGGCAGGCAAACAAGGGTGATCATGAACGCCATGGTGCCAGATGGCAAATATTCGTTGACCTGGAATGCCAAAGACAATAATGGCAACGAAATAAAAAATGGTGCATACATTATCGAGGTCAATATCAATGGTGTCCGGACGGCTATCAAAAAAGTGGTGAAAAAAGGGAAACAATAGAGGAAAAATGTAATCAATCTAAGAAAAATAAATTATCCTACCTTTGCACTTCGTCCAACTCAAATTGTTAAACGCAACTTATGGCAAAAGCAATTTGTCTTTTTTTTGCTCACAAAAATATTTTGGAATATGTATTGGAAAAACTACCTTAATCTACTTGTTGCTGCATTTCTGTTTTTTGCGACAACTTCAACATTCCTGCCCCGGCAGGCAAATGCCCAAAAGACCTCGATCCCCAACGACATCAGTAAACTTACGCCTTTGTCGAAATACGATTCCATAGGACTTGTTAATTTACCAAAACTAACACTCCCCGAGGAGTTCAAAGGCCCCAATGCGCCTTTATTGGAATACATGGTCGATAATTCCGAAAACATGTACTGGCGCCCGGTATTTGCGCAGATCCAATATGAATGCGGGCAGGCAAGTAGTGTCGGCCTGGGTTTTACATATACGATCAACCGGATGCGCAATTTGAATTCGAGCAATGTTGACAATCAATACCCCACCCATTTTGCATGGAACTGGGCCAATCAGGGAGATGGTTATTATGGTGTGAGCTATTTCCATACGTTTGACATGTTGAAACTTCTCGGCACACCCGATGTAAACACATACGGTGGCATGTACATAGGAACAGGCGATGAAAGGGGAAGACTGTGGATGAACGGTTACGATAATTATTATGAAGCCATGCACAACCGCCTTGCCGAGGCTTTTCAAATCGATGTTTCGGACGAGGAAGGGATATTGACCCTGAAACACTGGATCGATAATTACCTCGAAGATTCCGATGTGGGCGGTGTGGCCAATTTTTACGCCAATGCCCCAAGTGGAATGCCAACCCTACCGGCGGGTACGCCAGAAGCAGGGAAATACGTGGTCACTTCCTGGAGCTACCCAAACCATGGGATGACCGTTTGCGGTTACAATGACTCCATTCGGTGGGATTACAATAGCGATGGGCAATATACGAATCACCTTGATATAAACAATGACGGGGTAGTGGACGTGAGGGACTGGGAAATCGGTGGTTTGAAGTTCGCCAATACCTATAGCGGGGGACCCAATTTCGGGAACGATGGTTTTTGTTATATGACCTATAAATCCCTTGCAGACCCTTCGACCAATGGTGGCATTTGGAACAATGCCGTACACGTGCAATATGCCAAGGCAAACACCGAACCTTTACTGACCACACGGATCATCATCAAACACAACAAAAGGTATAAACTCAGGGTAAGGGTCGGTGTATCGACAGACATAAATTCAGATGAACCCGAATTCCTTATGGCCTTCCCTATTTTTGATTATCAGGGTGGCTCCTACTATATGCAGGGAGGTACTGCCGAAGAAGACAAGACCATCGAATTTGGACTTGATATTACACCTTTGATCAACATGATTGGTTCGGGGACACCGGCCAAATATTTTTTACGGATTGACGAAAATGACGCCAATGGAGCTGGAACCGGTGAGATTGTCCATTTCTCGGTCATTGATTATACGGATGGTGTGGAAGAAATAAATTGTGATGAAACCAATGTGCCCATCAACGATAACAGTATTACCCAAATCTCCCTGACCCACACGGTAAGTTTCGACCAGGTAAGCATTGTCGATGAAACACTTCCCACGGCCACGGTTTATGAACCTTACGACTTTGATCTATCGGCAACAGGAGGTTCATCACCTTATCTTTGGGACATCGACATGAATTTTACGGAATCGAACAGTACAATTCAATTTCCAAACATCAACAGCGAACAATTAAACCCAAGCAACAACGACGATGGCTTTGCAGCAAAACAGCTTGATTTTGAATTTCCTTTCCAGGGAGGTGAATACGATCAGGTAAGGGTAATGGTAGATGGGACGATAATGTTCGACAGCTATTTTGACTGGCCTTACAAGGTTTATGACTTTTTTGATTTCACGAAAAACAAACATATTGCCCCGTTTTATTCGGATTTGAAGATTTATCCGGCCAACAATGACGGGATATGGTATGAAGGCGATGAAAATTCTGCAACATTCCGTTGGAAGGTTTCCGTTAACGGGCAACCTGAATCATCAGAGTTGAATTTTGCGGTCAAGCTCTTCAACAATGGGGACATTAATTTCTATTATGGCGGTACCAACGAATATTCCAATGTGGAATGGATTTCGGGCCTGTCGGACGGGGAAAACAAATACTATCAATTTTCAGATGTGAGCAACCACTCATCAATTCCGGCAAATTATTCCTGTGAGTTTGAGGCCACACATGTCCCCGATGGGTTTCAAATAGACAGGTACGGCAACTTCAATGGAATGGCCGTAAATAATTTTGAGGATTTCGAGATTAAGTTCAGAGTCACGGATGCAAACAACATTAGCTCATCAAAGGTACTCTCCTTATCAACAGATGGCACCAATTACCTGGTAATCGATGACTATTCGGTTGTTTCGGGCGATGATGATATTATCGAATACGGCGAAACAGCATATATTACGGTCACTATAAAAAACCTCGGCGAGGAAACCATTGAGGGCGCGAATATGAACCTTGCGCTCTCCGATGATTTTATCACGCTTTTGGATGATTCCGAAGTCATGGGCAGCTTTGCCCCTGAAGAAATAAAAACCTTTACAGATGCTTTTTCATTTGATGTTGACAACCAGGTTCCCGATGATTACGATATTGATTTTAACACTTTGATCGCGGCTTCATCTGGTGGCAACTGGGAAAGCCACATTCTCCTTACTGCCCATGCCCCGGTTGTTGTTGTTAATGGGGCCACGGTTCCGGGTGGGAGCATCGATCCCGGCGAAACCACAAATATTACTGCCTCCTTGCAAAATAACGGTGGGGCTGCTGCCAATAATCTTCTAATTACCATTTCGACAAATGACCCGCTTGTCACGATCAACGACAACACGGCCACTTTAAATTCACTGCCCGCCTATTCGTTTGGGAATGCAACGTTCAATATAACTGTTTCGGATGAAACACCGGTTGGTTATGTAATGGCATTGGACATGGAAATTACGGCAGACAATGATTATACGGCATATGGACAATTCTTTTTGATCGTTGGCTTTTCGTCAGAGAGCTTTGAAACCGGTGACTTTACGGCTTTCCCCTGGCAATTTGACGGGAACGCAGATTGGGTAATTGACGAAACAACGGTTTATGATGGGGCGTACAGTGCCCGTTCAGGCGATGTTGAGGATGATGAATACTCTTATATGGAGATGGAAATCTGTACACTGGCAGACGGCGAGATCAGTTTTTATAAAAAAGTATCGAGCGAGGCCAACTATGATTTCTTGAAGTTCTTCATCGATGGGGTTGAATATGGCGCCTGGGACGGGGAACAAAACTGGAGCGAGACTTCCTATAACTTGGGTTCGGGTATCCATACATTGTCCTGGTCCTATGAAAAAGATTATTCGGTAAGCAGTGGCGATGATTGTGGATGGGTCGATTTGATCAGTTTCCCTCCTCTCGGGGATGCCAATCCGCAGATGGGAATTTCAACCGATTCATTGATTGTTACCATGGAACCTGAAAGCCAGGAAACAGATAGCCTTACGATTACGAACGAAGGTACAGGTTCGTTGGCCTATTCCATGGAAATTGTGGACGGGGACGAAATTACCTGGTTGAGTATCGAAGGAAGCGGAAACGGGGCACTCAATCCGGGAAATTCAAATTATGAATTCCTTAGTTTTGATACCGGGGGGATGGAAGAAGGTGTTTACGAAGCCATGGTTTTAATTACCGATCATTTGCAAAACGAACATGAAGTCCCGGTAATTTTGACTGTTGATATAAATACGGGCATTGAAAACCCGAAAGAAACCATCTCGTTGGACCATAATTTTCCCAACCCCTTCACAAACGAAACCACCATTTGGTTTAGCCTAAACGAGCGAGGCAATACAAAACTGGAAGTTTATAATTTCAATGGTCAAAAAGTGAAAGACTTACTTGGCGGATCAGAATTGGAAAAAGGCCGTCATCATGCAAGTTGGGATGGGACCAACAATGCCGGGGCGAAAATGGAACCCGGGATTTATTTATGCAAACTGACTTCCGGCGATCAGGTTTTTACCCTGAAAATGATACTTGCAAAATAGCAGGGCAATTTCAGTTTTTAAAACCCCCTTATGGCTATTGCCATAAGGGGGTTTTAAAAAATGAGTTTTGCAACGGTCTTATCCTTCTTTAAAACTCATCCTTGTCAATCGCATCCTGTTTCCTCCCCTGGGACGATTCCTTTTTGTCGCAATCCAGTTCAACGGTAACCGGGTCAAGGGGTTTTTCAAAATCTTCCATGGTAATGTTCAAGGTGGAATCGGCATAAACCCTTTGCATGTACAATGCCCAAATAGGAAGGGCCATATTGGCGCCCTGTCCGTATTTAATGGTGCGAAAGTGGGCTGACCTGTCCTCGCAACCCACCCAAATCCCTGTGGTGAGTTCCGGGGTGATCCCCATGAACCAACCATCGGAATGGTTATTTGTTGTTCCTGTTTTTCCGGCAATCGGATTGTTGAATTTATAGGTCAGACGCAACCGTATCCCGGTCCCATATTGGACTACCCCTTTCAAGACCTCCAGCATGAGATAGGCCGTTTGTTCGCTCATGGCCTCCTGTTGGTCGGGTACAAAGGTTTCGATGATATTCCCGTTTTTGTCTTCGATACGGGTGATAAAAATGGGCTTGATGAAAACACCTTTGTTTGCAAAAGTGTTCATCGCCCCGACCATTTCATAAAGCGATATGTCCGAAGTGCCCAAAACTATGGCAGGCACCGGGTCCAAAAAGCTGGTCACGCCCATTTTCCTTGCGACCTTCACTACCGACTGTGGCGAAAAGAGTTTGATCAATTGCCCCGAAATCCAGTTGTTGGAGGTTGCCAGGGCATATTTCAATGTTATTTCCCTGCCTATATCTCTCGTGGAAGAATTCCGTGGTTCCCAAGTATCGCCATTGTCGAGATAAATTATGGGTTGCGAATTGGGGAACTTTGAACAGGGCGAAAGGCCGTTCTGCATGGCCAGCGTATAAAGGAAAGGTTTAAATGTGGAGCCCACCTGCCGCTTGGCCTGCGTAACATGGTCGTACTTAAAATGTTTGTAATTGATACCGCCTACGTACGCCTTCACATATCCTGTTGAGGGTTCCATGGACATCAGGCCGGCCTGCAAAAAGAACTTATAATAATGGATGGAATCCATGGGCGACATGACCGTATCGATTTCACCCTTCCATGAAAATACCTTCATGGGGATCTTTTTGTTGAAATTCATCCTGATGGAATCTTTGGGAACCCCGGCCTTTACAAGCTTCCTGTACCTTTCCGACCGGCGCATTGCCTGTTCCATGATTTTCTTTATTTTCTGTTTTGGGTTTTTTTCAAAAGTGAAAGGGGCATTGGTATATCCTTCCCAGCGCCTGTAAAAATCAGGTTGCAGAGTTTCTCCAAGATGCTCGCTTACGGCTTCCTCGGCATATTGTTGTAGCTTTGAATTGACCGTGGTATATATTCTAAGTCCATCCTTATAAAGATTGTAGGGAGTGCCATCGGGCTTGGTATGCTCCCGGCACCACTTTTTCAATTCGCTGCGCAGGTATTCCCTGAAATAGGTTGCCTGCCCCGAAAGATGGTCCTGATGGCCAAAACGGCTCATATCAATGGGAAGTTGCCTCACAGAATCAAAAACCTCCTTGGTAATAAAATGGTATTTGTACATCTGGCCCAAAACAACGTTTCTCCTGAACCTGACGGTATCGGGCCTGCGTTTGGGATTGAACAAAGACGGGTTCTTGAGCATACCTACCAAAACTGCCGATTCATCAAGGCTCAGTGAATCGGGTGTTGTATTGAAATAAATTTTTGCAGCAGATTTAATCCCGATGGCATTGTTCACAAAACCAAATTTATTCAGGTACATGGCAATAATCTCCTCCTTGGAGTAGCTTTGCTCCAATTTAACAGCAATCACCCATTCGTTCAGTTTCTGAAGAATGGTTTTAACCATATTGGATTTTTCACGTTCATGGAAAAGCAACTTTGCGAATTGTTGCGTAATGGTACTTCCTCCGCCTCTGTTTTTGCCTGAAAGTGCACCGGCAATTGCCCTTAAAAAAGCCTTAAGATCAATTCCTGAATGATTGTAATATCGGATATCCTCTGTGGCTATCAATGCATTCACGATATTGCTATCCAAATCACAAAAGTTTACTTTCGATCGGTTTTCGACATAATACTTACCGAGCAGGACATTGTCCGAAGAATACACTTCGGAAGCCAAAGAACTCTTTGGGTTTTCCAACTCTTCAAATGTGGGCATATACCCAAGCTTGCCCGCAGATATAGACCAGAACAACAATACTATGGCAAGGAAACCAAAAAGGATCAGCGACCAAAAGATGATAATGTATTTCCGGTATTTGGGTTTTTGGGATACGCTTACCCCGTTTTCAAGATTTTCCGACATACTTATCTGCTTGATTTTTTAAAGGTGCAAAAGTAATCTTTTCCAGTGTACTAAACTGAAATTTACATTATTCATTAAACTGAAAAAACAGGAAATTATTTTGTTGGCTATTTTTAGGGTTATTTCGTATATTTGCTCTTTCCCAAAATAAAAACCGATGAAAACATATTTCTTTTCACCCAGTCAAAAATCATTTCATAATTCCGCAAGGATAAACTTCACAATGCTGTTGATTTTCCTATTTGGTACGCATGTAATTGCACAGCAGGGAAATATCTTCACCGAAATAACTGCCGATTCGGTTACCATCTGGCATACCGAAACCGAAAGGAACTGTTTTTCTGTTTTTGATATGCAAATGGCACTTGATGGAAACCACATTACATTAATGGAAACCGACACAACTGGAATAGCCTTTTGCATGTGCATATTTGATTTATCGGTTGGGATCGGCAATCTTGAAGCAGGCGATTACTCGGTAGATATTTACAGCCTTGAGCCTGCATATCCTGATACCGTTTATTGGGGAAATACTACATTTACCATCACAGAAGGCGGACAGGGGGTGCCACAGCTCAATACAGCATACCAAAGCGATTGCTACACCCTATGCCCACCGCCCGAAAACCTGCAACTGGAAGTTGAGTGCAATGAATTTTCAATAACAAACAGTGGGGAAAATGTTTCCACTATTTTGGGCTATAATTTATATATCAATGGCACATTGGTGGTGTTTATTGAAGATTTCACGTATTATCTTGGTTCTTTGGGAAACGGTGTCAATCAGATTTGTATCACAACGGTTTGCGATGATGGCGAATCGGAAGCGGTTTGTTGGGATGTGGAAATCCCTTATGGTGATCCGGTAACGGGATTTGAGATTGGGCTTTCGGGAAATGATGCCCTCCTCACCTGGAATGCGCCCGATGGAATTACAAAAAGCCTGGCCGGCTATCATGTTTTCAGGGATTTTGAATTGCTGGAACCCAATGTGGTAACCGACACTTTTTATCTGGATGAAAGCCTAAGCGTTAATACATTGTATCAATATTATATTACTGCCGTATATGATAATTGTGAATCATTGCCCACCGATACGCTCGAGTTTATACTTACTGGAATTGATATTCCAAAGCAATCATATCTTCTTGTTTTCCCGAACCCGGCCACAACTACACTGAATATCCATTCTGGTTTTCCGGTCCTGGGTTTTCGGGTGTTTGACCTTATTGGGGAAAAGTATCATTATGAAAGGGAAATGGGAAAAGATTTCCAGGTGGATATTTCCGAATTCCCAGGTGGGATTTATTTTTTCCAAATTGAAACGAGTGAAGGAATACAGACAAAAAGGATTGTTGTCAGGTAAACAGGTTGATTTGTCAAAAAAAAACCGTTAAATTTGCTCCTGCATAAATTCTATAAAGCTTCACATGACAAAAATCCACCCTTCCAAAGGGAGTCAAAGGGCAGAATCCATTGATGCCCTGCGCGACTTTGCGATCCTCGGTATTTTATTGACCAATATTTAAAGCTGGAGCGGGGTTAAATACCTACCCCTTAGCGAGCTCAGGCAACTTCCCTCTTTCGGTACCGTCCTCATGGTCTATCACCTGAACGGTTTTTTTTTTGACACATAATTTTACACCATTTTCTCTTTGCTTTTTGGTATCGGTTTTTATTTTCAGTTCAACAAAAACCGGGATAACCAAAAGGATTTCATGAAAACATATTATCGAAGGCTGGTTTTCCTTATGCTCTTTGGATTGATCCATATGTTTTTTTGGTCAGGGGATATTTTGTTTATTTACGGGATGGTCGCTTTTGTGTTCGTGCAGTTCCGGAACCTTGATCCCCGAAAGCTTCTCTATGTTGCGATCATAGCGTTCATCGCCCCTTTGTTTATTGATGTGGTGATGCTGTATGCCAATCCCGGCTATATGGTGCCGCCCGAAAAACTTGCCCTGAAAACCTTTTTCGACCTGACGCCACAGGAAGTGACCGAACCTTCTATTTAACATATAATGACAAATGGGAAAACTCCGATACAGATCGGTATTCAGTGAACAATTCTGTGTATATTTCTCTAAGAGAAAGACACGAAATAACTTCCCCATTCAGGCAAGTTCTTTTCCCTTTTAACTTTTTGAATAAACTGTCCGATTGTCGCTAAAACTTTAGCGGAAGCACGATTCGCAGTTTTCCCGCCTCGTAAAAAACAAAAACAGCAATGCCTGTTTTGCTGAACTTATTTTGCAACGTTCACTAATTTTCATAGAATAAATGTAATTTAGCAATTCAAAAAAATAAAAATGATAACCAAAACACCCAAAAAGCTTTTGCACTATTAAAACATTTAGGGTTTTTTATATCTGTTGCAAAAGTAATGATTGACGTATTGGCATATATGGATTGAAAAAAACACACATATGAAACTTGAAAAGATTTTAGACAATTTAGGTTCATTGGAAAAGAACTCCTTCATTAAAATAATTGATAATATTATATCAAGAAACCCTAAAAACATTAAAGATATTGAAAAGATACTAAGTGTCTCTGATAAAGGCTTAAAATCCGTAGATAGCCAAAACATTTCAACCATTTTCGAATTAATTGAGACTGAATTTACAGAAACTATTAAATCAGAATTTGTTGACACATCTTCACAATTGGATATCCTTATTGATATAATTACCAGAGATGGTAATAGCATAATGAAGCAGGACTGGTTTTCAAGATTATATGAACAAGAAATAAAAAAGCTGAAGAAAAAAATCAATGAACTCAAGATATTAATAAACAGTGAGAAACCTGAATTATCCGAAGGAAGAAAGCGAGATTATTTAATTTATAAATCGTGTGTGGAAACGGCATACTTAAATGATATTGCCAACAATCGTGAGCCAAAGATTACGGATGATGAACTTTCCATTCTTGTTACACTTGCAGATAAATTAGAATTATCGCAAGAAGAAAAGAAGCTTTTAAACTATATGATAGTCCCTGTTAAACATATCGATATTAATGCAATTATCATCAACTTGAAGAATATTGGGGTGATATTTTATTCGAAAAAGCATAGTACTGTATATGTTCCAGACGAGATAATTAGGATATTGCGCAAAATAAGGGGAAAAGAAATAGCTGACAAATATCTTAGGCGAATACTCCGGGTCTTAAAAACCCCTGAAATTAACCTAATTGCAAGAAAACACAATATTGACCGAAAACTTAATAATGACGAAAAAATAAAAGTAATATTAAATGAGGGAATTACCGTAACATCGATATTGTCATCGGAGATTTTTAAGGAAGGAACCAAGCTGTCAGAAAAGAAGAAATACATTAATGAATTTTGGGGAAAGAGATTAGATATAAAAACTTCATTAAAGGGTACGACAATCGAAGATAAAATATC
>JAADJA010000180.1 GCA_013151015.1 Chlorobiota bacterium | reverse complement strand
TTCACCCTCCGTTTCGATGATGGCGAAAGTTCCGGCTTTGCCGTTGAAATAACAAACATGATGGGCAATGTGGTTTACAAAAAGGGGAATGCGCAAATGGGCAATACCGCTGTTGACATCAGGGAGCAGCCCAAAGGGGTTTACTTTGTGAAAGTGCAGGCGGGCGGCAAGGTTTATATCGAGAAAGTAGTGGTGGAGTGATATTGCCCACCCTTTCTTGTCGGTGAAAACACCAACAATAGGCAAGTAAACAAGGGTTTCATGGGACAAGCTTGGGCACTTGTCCCATGAAAACCGGTACATTACCCGAGTCCTTTGCAAGGTGAAACCCTATTCTTTTGGTTATACTACCCTTTAATTTAACTATCTCAAGTGTTAAGAGAATATTAAAATGACGTATGCAAATTAATTCAACCCGGCTTATGCAATAGGATGTGAGTAACGAGCTGAACTATTGCATTAGCAAGGGTAACCCCGACTTAGAGTTTCACCATTTTGGTTTTCTCCAAAATGAATGAAAATCTTTGTCGTTATGCAATTGAAAACAGAAATATGTTTTCAATTGCATAATTCGGGTTCATCGGATGACCGGGCAATAGAATTTGTAGCCAAATCGAAGCTTTGTGAAGCTTTAATGCTTGAGTCATCCGATGAGCAGCGATCTTTTTAATGTTGACTTGGCACCAGGGGTCATTTCGATGAAAAAGAGGCATAGCAATCCATGATCGCAACATACAATTCATAATCGGTGGAGTTAACAATAAACTCCGGCTGCAGATTGCAAAATTCCCTGAGTTTCCTCACCGCTTCCTTTTCTACCAATCCCGTTGCCCGCATAATCAGCGAATCGCTTAAACGCGCTTCGGCCATTTTCTCGATTTTCTCCCGTGCCAAAACCTGCCGGTACTTCTTTTTCATTTTTGCTTTATGGCTAACGGCATCATATATTTGTTGGGCGCCACCAAACGACAGCAAGTGCATCTCGCCGGGCCGGTAATTGTCCATATCTATTTCAATTTCAATGGGGACCATTTCGAGGTGCATGTCAACCTTGCGTGCCGTATCAACAATTTCAACCGTGAGCAAATCTTTCATCAGGGCTTCCGCATCCGATGGAAAAGGATAAATTACGGCACTCTTCAATAAAAGCGTATCCGTTTCCATCCGCACATTAAATTTAAAAGCCCCCCCTTTGATATTTGAAGGGACAGCAAACTCAAAGGTCTTAAAACCAAGAAAAGAGAAAAGCACCGTATCCTCTTCTTTCACCAGGATACCGTATTTTCCTAAGCTGTTTGTGGTGGTGCCAATAAAAGAATTCCTGTCGATTACATGCACCCCGATCAATACCTTTCCCACCCCATCTGTCACCTTGCCCGATAGCACAATGCCCTCGTCTTCCTGCCCAGAAACATGGGAAAAAACGAAACACAGTGCAATGGTTATGAAATAGAATTGCTTCAAAAAATAAAATTTGCCCAAAAGTAAAAATGATTGTTATTTTGAAATGTTAAGAGAGGTTAACGAAACTTAAAAAAACGAAACACAATTGTTGCCAATCCGTTTTATGAAAGAAGAACCCGGCTTTTTTGATTCGCATTTCCAAAATATAGAATAATGAGAGCATCCTTACTGTTGGTTATCATCATCGCTTTTTCAATTGTTTCTGCACAGGAGGATATAGGGGAAAAAATGCGTAAAAACGAGATAGCGACCGATTTAGCAATTTTTTCTTCTCCCCTTAAAACAAATTATGGGTTTCAACTGGAAACTGCCGGGCTTTTGATTTCATACAGAAGGCTTTTGTTGCAATCAAGGGTATTAAGCTTAAGGGGAGAGTTTGGCTTAGGTGTTAAATATCCAACCGGGGAAAGTTCTTTCTTTTTAATACCCTACAACCTGTATATAAAAACTTACATTGGCAAAAGTGTCCATTCATTTATTTCAGGCCTTGGGATCATGGGATTTGATGGATTGTCCTTTGTCCTTCCAATCGGTTATTCCTATCAATTTTCCCCTGGCACGGCATTTAATCTCAGTTTTAACACTGTTTTATGGGAGCATAAGGTGGATTTCGACAAATCCTATTATGGATGGGTATGGGAAAATTCCAACATCAAACAATTTGTCCAATTTGGGTTTAGTTATGGTTTTTAAAGGATGTTTGTTTTAGGTACTTTCTAAAACAGCAAATACAGGATTGGAAATAAATTACTATAAAAATGATTCCCTTAAAATAAAAAAGCCTTCCAATATGGAAGGCTTAACTGTGGGCGATATAGGATTCGAATGCCGGAAACCTCAATGTTTCCGAGCACCCTCGTAAAATCACGAAAGCAGCGCTTTCTATTTTTCGGGGCCTATGACCCCTTGGGTGCAAACCAAGTAGCTTTACTTCAATAAAAAAAGCCTTCCATATTGGAAGGCTTAACTGTGGGCGATATAGGATTCGAACCTATGACCCCTTGGGTGTAAACCAAGTGCTCTGAACCAACTGAGCTAATCGCCCTTGTACTTTTTATCTAAAGAACTTCGTTTTTCAAATAGGAGTGCAAAGATATATCAATTCCCATTATTTGCAATAAAAAAACAAGAAATATTTCTTTCCCTTGATAAAACATTAAAAACCCGCAAGATAAACAATATTAACAATTGTATGCCAATAAAAATAAAATCCCATGTTGACTGATATTCCCTTTCGTACTACATTTGTAAACTTACATTGAATGCAAATTTTTTTCTATTGTGCGGAACCACTCAAAGCATATTCACATCAGGAACCTGCTAATTATATTGCTGATATATGCCGTATCTTCGTGTAGTCCCACACGCCATTTGGAAAAAGGGCAAGTCCACCTCACGGCCAATAAAGTAAAAATCACCAAGCCTGTAAAAGGGATAAGTGCCGATGATTTAAAAAGCCTGATCGAACAAAAGCCAAATTCCAAAACATTGAACATTGTTTCTTTTAAGCTTTGGCTCCACAGTATCAATAAAAAATGGGGGGAAGCCCCGGTAATCTTCGATGAGGGCCTGGTTGCCGACAGCAAAGAAAAAATCACGAGATACCTTAACAACAATGGGTATTTCAACTCCAGAATAACCTTTAACCCGGTCTTCCATAAAAGGAACAAGAAAAAACTGAAAGCAGAATACATTGTCACCCTGTCCGATCCCTACCACTTGAAGAGCCTACATTACAAAATCCCCGATGATTCCATAAAAACATTGTACTTTATGGATACGTTGCATTCCGTTTTACATACGGGCCAAATATACAATGCTGCCTTATTTGACAAGGAAAGGGACCGTATCGTAAGCGAGCTAAAAGACAACGGCTATTTTGGCTTCGACAAAAGTTTTATCACCTACACCATCGACAGCGCTTTAAATTCAAGGCAAATGGAGGTTACCCTCAACATCAAAAACATTATCCTACCGCCAAATGCACCGGGTGAAATGCCTAAAGAGATAAAGCACAAAGTTTATTACATCAACGATATTATCGTTTATCCTGATTATCAGGTCTTTATTTCAGATACAGCAAAAAACGACACCTTGATCGTGACACCAAGAGTCCAAACGAAATCAAATCCCTATAAGTTTATTTATTCGCCCCCTTTAAAAATCAAGCCCAATGTAATTTCACGGTCGATCTTTTTTGAAAGCGAAAAAAAGTACAATGCCACGGATGCCAGACAAACATTTGAAAAACTGAACAACCTTCGGATGTACAAGTACATTGCACTGGATTACACAGAGGTGAAAAACAACCCCAATACCGATTCCTTGAAAAACTACCTTGATTGCACGATGAAGCTTACCCGAAACCCGGTCAATGCTTATTCTGCTGAAGCGCAAGGCACCAACTCCGGTGGAGACCTGGGGCTCGGTGGTTATCTCACCTATCAGAACCGGAATATTTTCCGAGGGGCAGAAATCCTGGATGTAAGGTTGAAACTTGCGGTGGAAGCACAAAACCGCGGGCTTTCCGATCCCGAAAACGACAATACCTATTTTTTCTTTTTCAACACCCTGGAATATGGTATCGATGCACGTCTCGAAATCCCAAAATTCCTGGCACCGGTACGGCAAAACAGGTTCTCCCGATATTTCAGGCCAACTACGAATATTAGTATCGGATATAACTTTCAGGACAGGCGTGAATATCTCCGTATCATCACCAACCTCTCCTTTGGGTACGAATGGTCCATGTCGAAATTCAAAAAGCACATCTTGACCCCAATCGACCTTAACCTCATCAAGGTAAACACAACAGCCGCTTTCGATTCCATCCTTCAGGAAGAATCGCAAAGGTTCAGGGACCAATATACCGACAAGGTTATTTTTACTTCCCGCTATACTTATATTTTCAACAACCAACAAATCAACAAGACACAGAACTATCTGTTTTTCAGATGGGATATTGAATCGTCTGGCTTCCTGTTGAACATGGCGTTAAATGCCGCAGGCCAGCCAAAAAACGAAGAGGGCTTCAAAACGGTTTTCGGCATAAGGTATTCACAATATGCCAAAACAAATATTGATTTCAGGTATTACATCCCTATAAAAGATGAACACAGCCTTGCCTTTCGTGCTTTTATGGGGATTGCCGTCCCGTATGGCAACTCAATCGACATCCCTTTTGAGAAGGGCTTTTATGGTGGTGGCTCCAACGGTTTGCGGGCATGGCAACTGAGATACCTTGGACCCGGGGCTTATCCAAACACCAACTCCAATATTGAACGGGTCGGGGATTTCCAGTTGGAAGGGAACTTTGAATATCGTTTCCCCATGTACAAGGTTTTATATGGCGCACTGTTCTTCGATATTGGAAATATCTGGTTGTGGAATTCCTCGGAAACATTTCCGGGCGGGAAATTCAATGTGAATACATTCCTTGGTGAACTTGCCATGGATACAGGCATAGGACTTCGGTTAAACTTTTCCTATTTTATTTTCAGGGTGGATATTGCCCAACGCATCACCGATCCAGCATTTGATCCGGGACAAAGGTTCGTGATAGGAAAGTACAAATGGTTCAACCCGATATTCAACCTGGGGATTGGGTATCCTTTTTAAAAAAAGATGACCCTCAACGAATATAGAGGAGAATAAAGATATAATAACATTACCGTTATTGCTAATGCTTCAATGAGTGAATGCTTCAATGCAAGAATAAAAAAATAAAGAACAACAGGAATACTGATTAGCAATTGCTTGTTACGGGTCGCAAGTTACAGGTTATGCATTTTAAACACTGAAGCATTGTGCGTACATGTCCAACGCATAACACATAACTTGTAACTTTTTATTGCAGACAGATTTCCCCAAAAACCATTGTTTTAATATTGGTTCAAATTAATTATAAGCACTTTATATGTACCCTGACACCTTTGCGAATATCATTTTCAACAACTTTCCGTATCCTCCCACGGAAAACCAAAAAAGGCTCATCCATGAACTTGCTGCCTTTTTGGAGGTAAATGACAACAGCATTTATGTAGTGAAGGGATACGCCGGAACCGGAAAAACGACCATCGTAAGTGCTTTGGTCAAAAGCCTTTCGGCAATCCATAAAAAATCGCTTTTGTTGGCTCCCACGGGAAGGGCGGCAAAAGTACTGGCTTCCTATTCGGGAAAACCTGCCTTCACGATCCACAAAAAAATCTATCGGCTAATGATGCAGGGCGATGGCTCAACGAACATGGTACTGGCCGAGAACAAAATGACAAACACGGTCGTTATCGTGGATGAAGCTTCAATGATACCGGGCAATACTTCATCTCCCGACATGAGTATGTTTTCGGTCCGCAACCTGCTCGAAGACCTGATGGACTACGTGAACAGGGGGAAAAGCTGCCGGCTGGTCCTTATAGGTGATTCTGCACAATTGCCCCCGGTTGGCCTGGATGTGAGCCCCGCACTCGATATCGAATACTTGAAGCGCATTTTTCACTTTCCCATAAAAAGCTATGAGTTGAAAGAGGTGGTCAGGCAGTCGTTGGAATCGGGGATTTTGTACAATGCAACGGAACTCAGGAAAAACATCCTGTTGAAAGGGAGCAAATTACTGATCCGGGATTCGGGATTCCGGGACGTGATCAGGATAAACGGCGAAGAGCTGGAGGATGCGCTCAATGATGCCTTTTCAAGTTCCGAACGCGAAAACACGGTGGTAATCACGCGCTCGAACAAACGGGCGAATATTTTCAACCGGGAAATCAGAAACCGTATCCTTTACATGGAGAATGAAATCTCCTCGGGCGATTTGATGATGACGGTAAAGAACAATTATTTTTGGCTGGAAAAAGAGTCAAGCCTTGGGTTTATCGCCAACGGTGATATTATCGAATTGATGCGGATCAATAAGATGGAGGAGATGTACGGATTTCGTTTTGCCGATGTGAGCATCCGTTTTCCCGATTATCCGGGCGAGAAAGACCTGGAAGTAAAAATCTTGTTGGATGTATTGACGGAAGATGGCCCTTCCCTGCCCTATAAGGATTACAGACGATTGTTCGAGGAAGTGATGCAGGATTATGAAGAAATCCCCTTAAAGCGAAAACGCATCGAAATGGTGAAAAACAACCCCTACTTCAATGCCTTGCAAGTGAAATTCTCCTACGCGCTCACTTGCCATAAGACACAGGGCGGACAGTGGGAGAACGTTTTTATCGACCAGGGTTATTTAACGGAAGAACGGGTCAATACCGAATTTTTCAGATGGCTTTATACAGCTTTCACCCGTGCTACAAAAAAACTGTATTTGATCAATTTTCATGAATGGTTTTTTGGGAAATAAAAAGGACACACCCCCACCAATGCAGTACCCAACGCACCCCCTGGCATTCACACAGCCTCACACAGCCCGGCACACAGAGGGGAGTAAAGGTTACCTAAGTCCATTAGTAAACTATTTTTGCCAGGAAAAACAAAAAACCTATAAAAACAACCAATGGTTTTTCAAGTTCTTATGAGGACTTTCGAATCGTAGAACAAAACTCCCCTCTTGAGAGGGGGCGCGCAAGCAAGTGCGTAAGCGGGGGTGTGTAAAACCCATTCTTCCAAATCCACTAAAGGCTGAATCCCCTTTGACAAAGTTTTCATAAAAGTCAGGTCGGAATATTAAAGACACACCCCCGCCAAGGCAAAAAACCCAGCCCGCCCCCTCTCGGCTATCACACAGCCCGGCACACAGAGGGGAGTAAAGGTTACTGAATTTTATTTAGGGAAATTAAAGTTACGGATTATTGAAAACCAATTAAAATATTTTTACCGTACTTTTGTTTTTCCAAATGCCAATTTGTATAAATTGGTTCAAACTTTCAATTAATTCCCCAATGAAAAAACTCACAACCTTCATCCTGGTTTTAGTAACATGCAATAGCCTCTTTGCCAATTTCGATTCCATATTTTATAATCGGACCTTGCGCATCGATTATACACATACCGGGGACAAAACCACCGAGTCGTGGTTTATTGACGAAGTGAAAACAGAACCTTTTTGGGGAGGGACACATACGAAATTGATCGACACATTGATGTATGGCAAATACTTTTTCAAGGTATTCGATTTTAAAACCGGTACACTGATCTATTCACGTGGATACGGCAGCCTTTTTGCCGAATGGCAAACCACGGACGAAGCAAAGTCAATTTCCCGCAGTTTTCCCGAATCCGTTATCATGCCCCTTCCAAAAGACAGTACAAAAATCATTTTCTACAGCCGGAACATAAAAGGAATATTTGAAGAGAAAATGAATTACATGTATAACCCAGATGACTATTTCATTTCACCTGAACGAAGATTACAGTTTCCTTCCTTTGATGTTTCCATTACAGGAAAGCCCAACGAAAAGGTGGACATTATCATTCTACCGGAAGGATATACAAAGGAGGAAATGGGAAAGTTTATCGGCGATTGCCAAAAGTTCAAGGAAATCCTTTTTTCGTTTTCCCCTTACAAAGAAAGAGCGGACAAATTCAATATCCGCGGAGTTTTAGCCCCTTCACCCCAATCGGGAACAGACATCCCTGCTGATACTGTCTGGAAAGAAACCCTCTTGAACACCTCTTTTTATACTTTCGACAGCGAGCGTTATTGCATGACACGCGATTTTAAAAGCGTTCGGGACATGGCCGCCAATGCACCCTACGACCAGATTTATATTCTTGTAAACTCCAACAAATATGGTGGCGGCGCCATCTATAATTATTATTCCATCAGCGTGAGCGGAAACCTGAAAGCATCAAAGATATTCGTTCATGAATTCGGGCATGGGTTTGCCGGATTGGGAGACGAATATTACACTTCGGATGTGGCCTACAGCGAGTTTTACCCAACGGATGTGGAACCCTGGGAACCCAACCTTACCACATTGGTCGATTTCGAAAAAAAATGGAAAAAACTCCTGATCCCTGATGTTCCGATCCCAACACCCGATACCGGGATTTACCGGACAAGCCTGGGCGCTTTCGAAGGGGGCGGTTATGCGGCCAAAGGGGTTTACCGCCCGAAACATGATTGCCTGATGAATTCGTTCAATGGCAAAGTTTTTTGCGAAGTATGCCAGGAAACTATTGAGAAAATGATTCGTTTTTATACAGAATAATTTTGTTGTTAATCAGATAACAATTTATACTTTTGCCGCAAAATTCTGATATATATAATACAAATAAAATGATCACGAAAATATCCCAACTCATTGACATGGCAAAAGCCAAGAGAAAAAGAAAAATTGCCGTTGCCATGGCCGGCGATTATGACGTACTTGAAGCTTTGAAAAATGCTGAAGAATACGACATTATTGACCCAATATTTGTGGGTGTTCAATCAAAAATAGAAACGATTTCAAAGGAGATTGGTTATGACATCAGCAAACATGAAATCATCAATGTGGAAGACCGTTTTGAAGCATCGCTTAGGGCCACCCAGCTTATCCGTGATGGCGAAGCCGATCTGCTGATGAAAGGTTTGGTCAGCACAGGAATTTTGCTGAAGGCTGTCGTAAACAAAGAGCATGGTTTGCGCACGGGTTCGATTATCAGCCATGTGGCCATTTTTGAAACTCCCCAATACCATAAACTTTTGGGCATTACGGATGCTGCCATGAATGTCGCACCTACTTTTGAAGACAAGATTTCAATCATTAAAAATGCCGTTCAGGTATTCCACAAACTTGGCGAGCCCAACCCAAAAGTTGCCGTTTGCGGGGCAGTGGAAACCGTTAACCAACGGATGGAATCGACCATGCACGCCGCCACCCTTTCGATGATGAACAAAAGGGACCAAATCACGGGTTGCCTGATCGACGGGCCTTTGGCCTTGGACAATGCCATTTCGAAAAAAGCGGCACAGGTAAAAAACATCCATAGCGATGTGGCCGGTGATGTGGATATCGTGGTCGCACCTGACATCAACGGGGCAAACTTCCTTTATAAATCCCTGATTTTCCTCGGGGCCGCCAATGCGGCCGCAGTAATCATGGGCGCAAAAGTCCCCATCGTTTTGACCTCAAGGGCCGATTCGGAAAAAATCAAATTCAATTCGATTGCACTGGCAGCGGCAATTGGATAATTATTCTGTAATTGGAACGCAGGGAGGCACGGCCGTGCCTCCCTGCGTT
>JAADJA010000160.1 GCA_013151015.1 Chlorobiota bacterium | reverse complement strand
GAAATAAACCTTACTTATGAATTGCCAGATGAATTAAAGACAGACAAGAATTTGAAATTCTTTGCCTCAGGAAGGAAACAAGGACTAGTTTTACTAAGGAACTCCATGCCAATTGGATTTAGTACCTTGAAGGATTATGCACGCCTGGATAATACAATCCTATTTAGTAATTACCGTACAGAAAACGGGAAAAGTATTTCTTATTCACTGAAGCTTTCAAATCTCATCAAGCCCGACTACAATTATCAGCTTGAGGTTGAAAGAAGGGACTACAGCCCGGCAAACCAAATTGTAAAGTTTGAAGAAGATGGGGCAACAGAAAAAGTTGTTTACAAAGAACAAACAAGCAAACTTTTCGCAGCAAAGATATATTCCGATTTAATGGGGTTTAAAAAGGACGACCCACAAGGTATTATTCAGGTTGAAGTTGAAAAAAAACTAAATATATTTACATGGCGAAAACAATTTCGCCAATGGCATAATTGGGGGGTTATTTCCTACACAAAACCTATGATTACCTTGTCAAAACTTGAAGAGAAGGACAAGGGCTTGTTTTTAAGATACAGGGATGATTATAAACACAATTTAACAGAGCCGGTAAAATACGCATCAACACTTGATTTGTTCCGGCATGAAATATTTTCCATTGGTAACGAAATGAACCTGTTCTTGCTTGATTCGAGGTCTCTAAAATCAACACTGTTTATTGATGGGGGATTTCTTTTTGGGCAATCGGAAGTAATCGACTCATTATGGGTTTATAAAAATGGCAAGATAGCCTTTTCGGAAAACCCTGACAACTATAAAGTAAATGTATTGCGTTTTTACCCAAAAGCAACAATCTCTGTCTATCCCGATGAAAGATATAGCTTTTCGGCCTCATACAGCCATTCATGGTACTACGCAATGACCAACGATTTCGTACAGGTAGCAAATTCTGATTATTATGCGGCAACCGGAAAGGATAGTGAGCATTATGGAAGGAACCAATTCAACAGTGTGGAACTGAAAGCCAAAATCAAACTTGACAAAAGCACTACGGGAAATTGGTTCCTACGGTACCGTTACAACTGGCAACAACGTTTTTGGAACACGGGTTTCAGCCAATTGCAATTGGGGTATAAGATGTATATCATGACAGACCACAAGAAAGTTCAATCCTATGTACCCAATGGCAATTAACGTTTGCACATAAGTTCATTATTTTCAGCTATCAAATATCCTGATAGCTTTTTTTTACTATTTTTGAAGTTAATAAACCCTCTATTTTCACAGCTATGAAAAAAAAAGCATTTATTCTTACAGTCCTTCTTATTTCCATTTTCATTTCTTTAAATGCACAGGAATTACCTTTTAATCCTGATGAAGCACCAATTCAAGAAAATATTTGCAAACGTGCCTTTCACCAACATGATTTTGAAAAATCGGTTGTGAACCCCAATGTCCGTTTGTTTGATTATGATGTGAAGTTTTACCATATCAATCTGGAAACTACTGACACCAGCAATCAATTTACAGCAAATACGATTGTAACAGGGAAGGTTGTTGTTACCCAAATGGATACTTTCCTCATTGAATTGAGTTATAAATTACAACCTGATTCCGCTTTTATAAATGGTGTAAAATATCCGTTCACACATGCCTCCAATGATATTTACATTCTACTCCCCTCTCCTATTTTCAAAAATGAGCTATTTGATTTTCACCTTTATTATCATACCCCGGAAGTCTATTCGACCAATTATTTTTCAAGCACGGTTGATGCTACCTATGGCAATTTCCATGTTACCCAATCCATGGCCGAACCTTATAATGCACATGATTGGTTCCCTTGTAAACAGGAGTTGGAAGACAAAGCTGATTCTGTTTTTGTATTTGTAACTGTTGATTCCAGTTTGCGTGCAGCCGGGCCGGGCACGTTAACCGAAGTCCCCTTGCCCAGCAACAAAACCCGTTACGAATGGCGCACCCACCAACCAACCGCCTATTATCTGATTTTCCTGGCGGTTTCCGATTATCAGGAATATACGATTTACGCCCATCCCGACAGTTTGCCGAGCGATTCCATTCCGATAGTAAACTATGTTTATGACTATCCGGGTTGCCTTGAAACCAACAAAGCCAACATCGACCGCACACCTTCCTTCGTTGAATTGTTCTCCAATGAATTTGGGCTGTTCCCTTTTTATGAAGAAAAATACGGACATTATATGTGGCGGCCAAGCGGTTTTTCGGGCATGGAACATATGACGATGTCGGGGATGCGCTATTTCAGTTTCGACCTGATTTCGCATGAGCTGGGCCATTCCTGGTTTGGCGATAATGTGACCTGTGCCACCTGGAGCGATATTTGGGTGAACGAAGGTTTTGCATCCTATGCGCAATATCTTGCGCGACAGTATATCATTTCACAATCCAATGCCGACAATTTAATGAGGAACTGGTACGATTATGTAATGGGCGTTCCTGATGGCTCTGTTTATGTTCCCGCATCTTCGGTGAACAGTATCGGGAGGATTTTCAATACGCGCTTAACATATCGAAAAGGTGCGGCACTCGTACATATGATCCGGTTCGAGATGGACAACGATTCCCTGTTTTTCAGATCGCTTTACGAATACCAGCAAACGTACAAAGACAGTGTGGCCACCGGGATAGATTTCAGGAACGTATGCCAGGATGTTTCGGGGATTGATTTCACCGACTTTTTCGATCAATGGTATTTTGGTGAAGGTTTCCCCATTTTCGACCTCACTTGGTCGCAACAAGCTGACACTGTTAAACTCGAAGTCCATCAAAGTACTTCTACGGCCATAACCCCGCTTTTCAGGACGCCAATGGAATATAAAATAAGTTGGGCAGGTGGGGATACCACAATCAGGGTATTTCAGGAAACCAATGATACGGTTTACCAACTCATCACTTCTAAGGAAATTACAGAAGTTGAAATTGACCCAAAAAATTGGATATTGAACCAGGGAAGTGTTGCACATAAGTATTTCCTTGATTTAAAGGTTTTTCTTCAAGGGCCATTTGATACGATTTCGGGGAAAATGAAAACAGACCTAAACCCTGAAAACATTCCGCTTTCGCAACCCTACAATATGCCTCCATGGAGTTATCAGGGAACTGAAAGCGTTTCTTCCATCCCAAATGAAATCATAGTCGATTGGGTTCTGGTTGAATTGCGAGACACTACCGATGTCGAGTTTGCAACAGGGAACACAATGATTGACAGGCAGGCAGTTTTTATTTTAAAGAATGGGGAAATTGTTGGCTTAGATGGCAGCAATGCAACATGCTCCGTTGCTGAACCGGCAACCAACAACCTGTTTGTAATTATTTGGCACCGCAACCACCTTGGGATAATTTCAGCTTCCCCACTTTCATACAACAAAGGTGTGTACACTTATGATTTCACTTCGGGAAATGACAAAGTTTACGGTGGGGCAAGCGGATACAGTGAAATCTCCCCCGGTATTTGGGGGTTGGTTTCCGGTGACGGTGATGCAAACAAGGTTGTCAACGACATTGACAAAAACATATCATGGGAGGTACTGGCCGGGGAAAACGGATATTTTTCCGGTGATTATAATCTTGACACACAAGTTGATAACAAGGATAAGGATGATTATTGGTTTTATAATATTGGCAAACAATCGCAGGTTCCTGAATAGTTTTCCGTTTATCTGTTTACTATTTACAGATCAACCCTTAAGTTCTTTTGACAAGCCTTTTTAATATCCCAAAAAATATGGGACAACCGATTCATTCCAATTACCAAAGCGGTCAGGGGTAAGGATTGGATAAGCACATTCTTTAACGAGATTGGGTAAAGCAATTTTGGAAATGGCATTTATTGGTGAGAATTCAAACAACCTTGATCTCTTTTTTGCCTTATACCTTAAGACCAGGTTCACGCCTGTCAACACTCTCAATTTCCGCAAATTTGCCTTAACCTTTTGATCAGAGTCCTCTTTCAATGTATTAATGGCCTTGTCCATTTCCACAAGGCATTCATTGTAAAAAGCACTTGCCCTGTTGGTATCATGTGCACGGTACCCGGCCAAGATCGTATTGACATGATAAAGTTTGTCATATTTGAAAAAACGGCACCATAATTCACCATCAATCATAAACTTGTAGTCTTCATTGATATTTCCCCCGGCCTTTTCCCATAAAGACCTTCTCCAAAAAACAGATTCCTGTTGGATCCATTTAAAATCCCCCAGCATATAATCGTATTTGTTTTTGTATATTTTCTCAACCCGGAAAACACTGCTGTTCCGAATAAATGAGTTTAAGCCTACAATCCAGTTTACATGCGGGAACCGATTGAAAACTTCTGCCACAAACCTGAAGGTACCGGGAAAATACAGATCATCACTATTGATCCAGGCCATAATTTCGCCTGTTGAACCACGAAAGCCCTTATTGAGGGCATTCCCATGCCCTTTGTCCTTTTCGCTTACCCAATCCGTAATTTTGTCCGAATACTTCTTGATTATCTCAACAGAGTTATCCGTGCTCCCGCCATCAATAACAAAGTACTCAAGGTTCGGGTAATTTTGGTCCAATACAGACTTTAATGTATATTCGAGAAATTGTCCCTGGTTAAATGAGGGGGTCACTATAGATATTTTTGGCAAAATGGTCATCTATGTATAACTATATAATTGGTTTTGTCCTTCAGTCCTAAATACAGGTTTCGTCCCTTAAGAAAACCGGGTTTCGTAGTAAAATAAACTTTAAATTTGTAAACTTTAAAAAACAGACTGCGTAAATTAAACTTGTCTTTTTACGACACAAAGATAGTATTTCTGCTTAGACTTTATCGTTATAGTAGATAAACCAATTAAAAATAATGGTAAAAAAGATAATTGTTTATTCACTTTTTTTTGTTTCGATCGATCTTTTTAAGCTCACGTATGTACCGACCCAGGTAATTTACTTACTGGGGTTTGGTTTTGCGTTGATGGTTACATTGGGTTCCCTCCTGATTTTTTTATACCAGCGGTTCGACCGTATCCATCAAAACTTCACTTACGAAATCCTGGTTTTCTTGTTTGCTTTTAACCTTGCAATAGTAGGGGCTTATACTTTCCACCAACAAAACCCCGGGCTTACATTTTGGGTTCAACGTTATTCATTGTTCTTCTTCACCTATTTTTTCTTGCATGCCATCAGGTTCAACGTAAAAGAAATCGAACGGATTATTTTTATCATGGGCATGATCTACATTGTTTTTTTCCTGATCCAATATGCACTTTACCCAAGAATAATATTCAACATCAGGATTGACGAGGCCCGTGGCACGACCAGGATTTTCCTTCAGGGGGGCGCTTTTGCCACCCTGGCTTATTTCATGGGCCTGTATTATTTCACGACTACCCAAAAACCGATTTATGGCATTGTTTCACTTTTGTTTTTTATCACGATCATCTTGCAGGGCACGAGGCAAAACCTCCTGCTCATCGGCTTTGCCACAATCGTATTTATTCTTGTGAGCAAAAGGGTGAAGTCGAAAGCCCTGATCATGTTGTTGCTTGTCTTGTTGGCCATACCCGTTTTTTATTTTTTCCAGGATATTTTCATGAACCTGATCGCCATTTCCGAAAAACAATCCGCACAGCAAGATGATGATGTGAGGATAAAGGCGATAAAGTTTTTCGTGGGCGACTTTTTCCCTTCCCCTTTTGCCTACTTAATGGGAAACGGGGATTCCCACATGGCCTCCAAATACGGGATGGAAGTATGGAAATACAAAATAGTAAACGGGCTGTTCCAGTCCGATATTGGGATATTGGGCGATTTCAGCAAATATGGCGTATTTTTTATCCTCGGGGTAATATTGATCTATATTAAAATCTTCAGATTAAAACTAACGCGTTTTATTTATATCAAATACTACTTCATGATTTCTTTTTTGCGGCTGTTCCTCGGTTCTGATTTTGGAAGTGCCGAACCTATTGTTTTGCTTTCCACAATGCTGTACATGATGGATGTGGATGTCCACGACCAAAAATACCTTAAACAAAAAAACTTAAATGAAAAAGATTAAGATCGCATTGGTTTTCCCGATATTCAATGGTTTGGATTTTACAAAAACCTGCCTTTCGCACCTATCTAGTTCCTTTGACAAGATCGATCAGGGCAGGGCAATGTTCGAAATCGTAATAACCGATGATGGCTCTGTGGACAACAGTAGGGAATGGATAAAAAAGCATTACCCCAACGTGCATGTTTTGCAAGGGGACGGCAGTTTATGGTGGAGCGGGGGGATCAACCTTGCGATGGATTTTGCCATTGATGAATTAGGGGCCGATTACATCCTATGGTGGAACAACGATATTCTTCCGTCCGGGGATTATTTTAAAAACCTGATAGGGATACTTGAAACTGTGGACGAAAAGACCATTATAGGTTCCAAGATTTATTATGCCGACAAAAAAGAGATTATTTGGTCGATGGGCGGGCTTTTCGATCAACACACCGGGGCAAAAAGCATGATGGGCAACGGGGCGCATGACAGCGAAGAATTCAACGAACCGAGGAAAGCCGATTGGCTTGCGGGGATGGGGACGGTTTTCCATGTTTCTGTTTGTGGGGATATCGGAATGCTCGACAACAAAAATTTCCCGCAATATCACGGGGATGCCGATTTCACCCTTCGGGCAAAAAACCAGGGTTATGATATAATCGTCTATCCCGGGCTAAGGATTTACAATGACAAACGGCAATCGGGCTTGCAACATGGGGAAAGCCTGAAACGTCTGCTTGAATCCCTGGTTTCGGTACGGTCCAATTACAACATAAAAAAGGACTTCAAGTTTTACAAGGTACATACGAACAATCTCCGGGCATACATTCCCGTAACAATGAAATACCTGAACTACATTGGTGGTTTTTTCAAATGGAAAGCCCTTGGCCTCCTTGGGACAAAGCGGAAACAATGATAAAGGGCCTACTGTATCAAATCACAAATACATACTGGTATTTTCACACTCTTTTTCCTTTATATTGCGTTAAAAATTGAAACCGTAGCTACGGCTATGCTTTAAA
>JAADJA010000011.1 GCA_013151015.1 Chlorobiota bacterium | reverse complement strand
TTCATCTATCAAAGAATAAATGGCCATATCATGGAATTCTGGTATTTGAGGAGTTATCTTCTTCAATACTGATCCCCTCGGGATGTCCTTTGCGGCTGTATGTTATCGTGAGTTTCGCTTCGGGAAAGTTTTCGAGCATTTCCTCCTCTTCTTCATATTCCCAATCGTATTTTTTCTTTTTTGGCCCTTGTTTCCGGTAGTAAAAAGCGAGGATCGTTCCGATGGTCAATCCCCAGAAATGTGATTCAGTGGATACGTTTTTTTCGGGGAAATATTCCGGGAAAATCCCCCAAATCAATCCCCCATATAGAAATGCCACAAAAAGGGTAATGGCCATCAGCCTGACATCTTTGCGGAAAATCCCGCTGAAAAACAGAAAAGAGGCAAGACCATAAACAACACCGGAAACCCCGATGTGATATGCTTCGAAAGCCCCGAGCCAGACACAAAACCCGGTAAGGAGATAAATCAGGACAAAAACCTTTAAAGCGATCCCCCTATAAAAAAACATGAGTGTTGACCCCAAAACAAAAAAAGGAACAGAGTTGGCAAACAGGTGGTTGATGTTCGCATGGATCAATGGTGCGGTCAATATCCCGATAAGGCCGGAAAAACGCAATGGGTAAACCCCGAGAAAGCTGAGTGAATAGTTTGTGGCGATCTCCCCCAGTTTGATAGCCCACAAAATGGCAATAAACAAAAGGGGCAAGCGCATACTTTGGAGGAGTCTTCGTTTTTCTTTGTCCATTGGTTTGTTATTTGTCAAATCTTGTTCCAAAGCGAAATTAAGGAATATTTGTCAGCATTGGGATATTGATTAACTTTGCAGGAAAATAAAAATCATGCAAAAACTAAACTTTTCCCTCTTGTTGCTGCTGTTCCCGGTGACCCTTTTTTCACAAATAAGTATTAACGACAATGATATGCCTTCAACCGGCGATACGATCAGGACAAGCAATTCCTTTGATGTCGGGTTGTTGGACTATGTTTCAACGGGAGCCGGTTATAGCTGGGATTTTTCAGAGCTTATTCCATTAACACAACAAGTTGATACATTTATGAGCATTTCTGAAACACCTTTGGTCTATCAGGCAGTATTCTTCTTTTCGTCCAACCTGGCCCAACCTATACAGAATTTTGAAACGGTTCCGGGCTATGAAGTTTCTGAGGCTTATAACTTTTATAAAAACTCAAGCTCCTCTTTTAAGATGACAGGAAATGCTGCCTCGTTGAATGGAATACCCATTCCCAATAAATTTGATGAGGACGATATTATTTATAAATTTCCCATGAACTATGGAAATGTGGATTCCTCGTTATCCTCTTATGGAATGGATGTTCCCGGCCTGGGTTATATGGGCGGCTGGAAAAAACGGGTGAACCATTGCGATGGTTGGGGAACACTTACCACTCCTTACGGAAGTTTTCAAACACTGAGATTAAGATCGGACATTGTGCAATACGACAGTGTTTATATTGATTCCCTCGGATTTGGTTTGCCTTTTTACAGGAATTATGTTGAGTATAAATGGCTGGGTAACAATTTCGGCATTCCCTTGTGCACGGTCACCGATAATGGTATTTCCCCATCAATTACCTATATTGATTCGGTAAGGACCTTGTTCGTTGGTATCGAGCCAGAACAAGAAGTTGATAATACCGTTAAGCTATTTCCGAACCCTTCGGGCAATGATGCTTTTTCGATTAACCTTTATCTTGAAAAAACTTCCCATGCCGTAATAACAATGCGAAACTCCCGTGGAGGGATCGTGAAAAACCTTTATGACGGGACTATCCTGCAAGGCGGGTTTGTCGGGAAATTTGATTTGTCCGGGGAGAGTTTAAGCAAAGGCCTTTATTTTGTTATCATTGAAACCGATAATAAGGTTTATGCAGAAAAGCTTGTTTTGCAATAAAGTACAATAATAACTGAACTGTTTGTTTAAGAAATATTTAATTATCATGCTAAAAGCAGGGCTAATTTTCATGTTGTCGGGATTGTTTTTTTTGATGTCGTATTCACAAAAAGAGGATCCTCAAATCAACGAACCCTTTAAGGAAAGGGGAGAGGTTTACTTTCGGTTTGTCCCGCCTGTGGATATCCTGCCCGAAGATATGACGAGGATAGTATCCATTGACCGAAAAACCACAAACGATGGTTTTCTTTATGCTTATGCAAACGAAAAGGAGTTTCAGCGTTTCCTGGAACTGGGCATTGATTTTGAAATTTTGCCCGCTCCCGGAATTGTCCCCGATGTTACCATGCGCGGCAAAGTGGATGTAAAGCAAATCACCGAATGGGATTTTTACCCAACCTATGAAGCATATATCGAAATGATGTACCAGTTTCAAGCTGATTACCCCGGTTTATGCGAGATAATTACAATTGGCGAATCAGTGGAAGGGAGGGAGTTGATCGCGGCCCGGATTTCGGACAATGTGGGTGTTGATGAAGGTGAACCAAAGTTCCTTTATACCTCATCGATCCATGGTGACGAAATTACAGGATATGTTTTGATGCTCCGCCTGATCGACTACCTGCTGTCAAATTACGGGAGCCTTTCAAACGTGGACGGGCTGGTGAACAATATGGATATATTTATTAATCCACTTGCAAATCCCGATGGGACCTATTATGGTGGGAACAGTTCGGTAAACGGGGCACAGCGGTACAATGCAAACAATATTGACATGAACAGGAACTACCCCGACCCCGAAGATGGGCAACATCCCGATGGAAATGACTGGCAACAGGAAACAATCGCTTTCATGCAGTTTGCAGAAGATTATCAATTTACGATGGCGGCAAACTTTCATGGCGGAGCCGAAGTGTTCAATTACCCCTGGGACACATGGCCGCAATTGACACCTGAGGATGAGTGGTGGCAGGCTGTGGGGCACGAATGGGCAGATACAGCACAGTTTTATTCCCCTCCGGGATATATGGCCGGTTTTGATGATGGGATTACGAACGGGTATGCTTGGTACTCCATTTCGGGCGGACGTCAGGATTTTATGAACTATTTCAGGGATTGCCTTGAAGTCACGGTGGAGATTTCGAATATAAAGCTGGTCCCAGCAAGCCAATTGCCGGACTATTGGGAATACAATTACCGTTCTTTCCTGAATTTCATGGGCCAGGCATTGCAATTGATTGGGATCAAGGAACAAAGTTTCGGCAAGGATTTCATTATCTCCCCCAATCCTTCAAATGGATTTGTCTATTTGAGTTATCTTGGTGATACAGATAAAGATATTGAAATTACTGTTAGTAATAGTTTAGGTAACCAAATCCTTAAGGAGGATATAGGTTTTGGGTCTTATGGTTCAAGAACAGGGATCGACCTTAGACAATTTCCTGCCGGGGTTTATTTTATTAAGTTGAAGATGGGAAGTCAAGTATTTACGAAGAAGATAATTGTGTATTAGGGTAACAACCATATAACTATGTTTGACTTTTTTGTAAAAAATTTGTGCGAATTTATAAGTTGGGGCTTTGTTTTAAGAAAATAAGAAACTTTTATAAAATAAATACAGTATCATTGCAATCTTGGATATCCGTTGATACTAAGTGAATTTTAACATGGTTATCAGTAGTGTTTCATTTATCAAAAGGAAGTATTATCTTTTATGATAAAGCCCCATACTTCTTATTTTTTTTCTAAAACTGTTTTGGGGGCAGAGCAATCAAAATTATTTTATTATGAGAAAGCATTCAGTTTATTTGCCAGTATTAATTTTAATGATTACTTTAGTAAGTATTTCAGGTTGTAAAAAAGAAGAAGACCCACCTCCAGCACCCATTGCGAATTTTTCTTTTAATGGAGCTGGTGGAAATGCGCCAGCTACCGTAACTTTTACAAATTCCTCATCAAATGCAACTTCCTACAATTGGGATTTTGGGGATGGTTCAACTTCAACAGAGAAAAATCCGCAACATATTTTTACATCAGGAGGTACATTTACAGTTGAACTAATTGCAAAAGGAGAAGGAGGTTCAAATTCAAAATCAAAAACAATAAACATTTCAGACATTGAGGCACCAGTTGCCAATTTTACAATTTCTGGAGCTGGTGGCTTTGCACCATCCAATGTTACTTTTACTAATACTTCAACGTATGCAAATTCTTACAGCTGGGACTTTGGAGATGGTAGTGCAGCTTCCACAGAAATTAGTCCTACTCATATTTACAATGTAGGAGGTGTATTTACAGCAACTTTGACGGCAACAGGAGATGGTGGGACAAACTCTTTATCTAAAACAGTTAATATTGAAAGTACGCCAACGAAGGTTCAGATAGACAAAATTGTATTATTGGATTATCCTCAAGCAAATCCATCAGGAGGTGGCTGGGATAGTTATAACGGTCCCGATATTTATTGGAAGTTGATGGATGAAGATGATATAACAACATATTTTACGAGTGGAACAGTTGAAGATGCTGTTTATGGTGATTTGCCTTTTACTTATTCAAATGGTTTGCCGTTTATTGTCAATAATCTAAATCTATTTTATAATATTAACTTTTATGATTCTGATTGGCCAGATTCAGATGATTACATGGATTTTAGTCCATTTGATCCTTCTGATTACTCTGATTATCCTTCAGTTATTCATTTCAATTATACAAATCCCGACTATATTGATTTTGACTTGTACCTAACATGGTCAAATTCAAAAAATAGTATTAACACCGAAAAGGAAATAACTATTACTGTTGATAAATAGAGATTTGAATTATTTTTTTCAAGAGGCATATTGGCAAACTATAAAAACAAGTACATTTATATTGCCAATATGCTTTTTTGATAGTGCCAAATCATGTACTTTTTAAAAGTTAATGTGATTTGAATTATAAGTAATCACAAAAATTATCTATGGTTTTGGTAAATGGTGATTATTTTTCTTTTTACAAATATAATAGTTATATATATTAACGCATCAATGATGCTAAAACAGGAATTAGTACAAATTCCTGCCTACGGCAGGCAGGCGTGAAATCCTTGTCTATGAAAAAATACCAACTCGAACTAATCATATTTTTTGCCGGGATAATCACCATGGCCTTTGAATTGGCAGGTTCCCGTATCCTTGGGCCTTATTTTGGGGCATCCATATTTATCTGGACCAGCCTTATCGGGATTATCATGGGAAGCCTGAGCGTGGGATATTGGTTCGGGGGGCAGGTTTCCATCAGAAGGTCGGACTTGAAGATATTGTCAATACTTTTACTTTTTGGGGCCATTTTTATTTTTGTCACCGCATTTGGCCACGACTACATTTTGAAAAGGGTAGTTAAATATATTCCCGATTTCAGGCTCCAGGTGGTTATTTCATCGGCTGTTCTTTTTGGCCCGGCAAGCCTTTTTATGGGAGCTGTTTTACCCTATGCCGTCAAACTGAAAATCAATACAATTGAATCATCGGGCGTTGCCGTGGGGAGGCTTTATGCGCTCTCTACCATTGGAAGCATCACGGGCACTTTCCTTTCGGGCTTTGTCCTTTTGCCCCTTTTTGGCTTCCTGAATATAATGTATGCCCTCACGGGGATATTGCTGGCTTTTTGCCTCTGGATATTTTTCGTTGATAAAACCAAAGTCTATCTCGTGGTTACCCTGTTTTCGTTCGTCTTGCTTTCTTCCGTTTGGATAAAGACTTATACCAAAGAAGTGGATTATATCGATAAAGACACGCAATATAACCGGATATTTGTTTACAATACCACCGACAAGCCAACTGGAAGACCGGTCAAGATGCTTGCTGTCAACAACGAGCATAGCTCGGCGATGTTCCTTGACGGGAGTGGGCTGGTGTTTGAGGTACTGAAATATTATCATCTTGTCAAATACTTTAACCCGGGTTTTAAACACTCGTTGATGATCGGGGGCTCAGGTTATGCGTTCCCAAAAGATTATCTGGAAAGATATCCTGAAGCTACGATGGACGTGGTTGAAATTGACCCTGAATTAACAAGCATCGCCTATACGTATTTTGATTTGCCCCATGATCCCCGTTTGCGGATTTTCCATGAGGATGGCCGGACATTCATCAACCGGGAGAAAAATAAATATGACGCCTTTTTTATGGATGCCTACAAATCCATGATAACCGTACCTTTCCAGCTTACCACAAAAGAAGCCATCCAAAAGATATATGACATCCTGAATGAAGATGGTGTGGTATTGGCGAATTTGATTTCAACTTTATCGCATAAAAACAATGCTTTTCTAAGGGCAGAACTGGCAACGTACAAGAGTGTGTTCCCGCAGGTTTATCTTTTTGCGGTGCAATATCCAAACCCAACGGAAAAAGAAAAAGAGCATTTCCAGAATTTCATGCTCGTGGGGTTAAAGACAGGTGTTAAACCTTCTTTGATTAGTGATAATGAAGAATTGAATGAATTCTTATCGCACCTTGTCAAGATCAATATCGAAGAAGACCTTCCGATCCTTACCGATGATTTTGCCCCGGTGGAGTATTATACTTCCATGGCTTTGGATAAATAGTGCTTAAGGAGACTTCTGTGTCTAACCGAAGTGAACGCCTGAGCTTAAACCAAAACGGAACACGCCCCAAACGATTATGGCAAGCAAAAAGAATTTCCAGTAAAACCTGATTTTCCTTGGTTCTTCGTCAAAGTAGGTTTCGTTGAACGAACCGAAAGCCATTATAAGTGGGATCAGGAACAATAGAACGGTGCTCAGTTTAAACGTTTCAAAATAGGCTTCATCCTCTGATCCAAAATAAAAATTATTGGGTATCTTCAACAAAATCAAAATAATCGTACCAATAATTACAGGTAAAACTACCTGGCTCGACAACAGGAAACGTTTGTTGCTTTTGTCCACAAAGTTCAGGTAGGTATTGCCCGAAATCAAAAATGATTTGGCCGTAAAACCACCCAGCGCAACAAGGGCAAAAATGGAGAATATGGAGAAAATCATTTTTCCTGTGTCCCTGAAATACAAATAGGAAATCACCCACCCAAAATCCTTGTTCAACAATGCGCCCATGAGCAACGAACCAAAGAACATAATCATCCCGTGGATAAACCCCCAAAGGAAAAACAGTTTCAAAA
>JAADJA010000052.1 GCA_013151015.1 Chlorobiota bacterium | reverse complement strand
TGTAGGAAAACAAAATCCCGGATTTGTCCCCTATCTCCTCTTGTATTTCCAGGGCATCGGTCAAATACTTTTGGGCTTTCCCGTAATTTTTCAAGGCTTTGTAAGTCCTGCCAATATCGTTTAAATTGGTTGAAACCCCACTTTTAAGACCTAACTCCTTTGAAATGGCAAGCGCCAACTGAAAATTCTCAAGCGCTTTTTCAAATCTGTTGGTTGCCAGATAAATGTTTCCGATATTGTCATATGAAACCGAGAGCCCGTATTCATTTCTGAGTTCTTTTTTCACTTTTAGGGATTCCTGGTGATAAACCAGGGATTGGTCGTAATTTTTAAGATCGGAATATACATTTCCAATATTGTTCAAAATATACGAATAGCCCTCTTTGTCATTAAGTTCTCTACGGATATCCAGGGTTTTAAAATAATATTCCAGGGCCATTTTCAAATCTCCGCGTTTCCGGTAAACATTACCAATATTATTGTACATATTGGCAATACTTGTGGGGCTCCCGTATTTTTCGCGCAAACCAAGGGCCTTCAAATAATACTCCAGGGCTTTACTGTACAGCCCCCACCTTTTATAAATAATCCCGACCCGGTTGTATTCAAGGGCAATCAGTGATTTGTTCCCGGTCTGTTCGGCAATTTCCAATGCTTTCTCCTGAAATCCAATGGCTTTGTCATATTCTCCAAGATACCGATAACCCAATCCCAGGTTACTGTATGCCTTATGTTTGAGGAAAACCGAATCCAGTTCATTTGCAATTACCAAAGCCTGATGGGCATATTCTACTGTTTTCCGGGGTTCTTTTACCCTGTATTCATAGGCAAGATCAAGAAGTAAATTCGCTTTTTCTGTCCCGGACGATTCGGGCAAAAGGATTTCCAGACTGTCTATTTGGGGCTCGGTAAAAGAAATGTTCCCAATAGAAAGCAAAAAAGCAAGGAGGACTACGCTAAAAAACTTCTGGTTCATCTCGGAATTTTCTGTACAAAACACGAATGATTAATTTTATACTGAAAATCACTGAAAAAGGTTCAGGGAAATTGCTTATTCAACAATGAATCGTCCAGCATTGTAAGCAACTTAAAAAAGGAAGGTTTTCGTCATTTATGTAATCGGGTGTACGACAAAGTAAATCGCTTGCTTTCCTTTAAGAATTATTCCTACCTTTGGTCTTTGATTCTCAAGAAAAATCAAAAACCCCGTATAGAACTATTAAGTATAGCTCGCTAAGTTTAAGTTTTTCACAAACCAAAGGAATTTGCCTTATGCGTACAATATTTACCACCATCGCAATTTTCGGGATAGCAATTGCCCTTGCAACAACAAATCCCACGAAATCAGGATTGCCCTTCAAAAACCAATCAATTATGTACCCTAACCCGCAAAACCCGTCAGGTGAAGTGGGAGGTGCTTCCTGGGGCTTCAAACTTGTCCCTCCCGATGGTTGGGTTTCGCAGGTGACTTCCGATTATATTTTGTTGGGGCACAACTCCATTGCCGGGCTGATCATAATAATGCCCCATCAGGCGAAATCAATGGCACAGATGCAAATGGAGATGGAAGAAGGCTTGCAGGAAGAAGGGACCGACCTTCAACTTTCGGGCAACATTTCAACATTAAGTAGAAATTCCCTGATCGGCGATTACAAAGGCTATCTTGATGGGACGGTGGCAAAGGCAAAATGTATCGGTGTGCTTTCACCAAATGGTGGCGGGGCTTATATCATTGCAGCGAGCACACCGGAAATGTACAGCGAAGGCCTTGTGAACGCTGCTAAGGAAATTGGCAAGAACATGACATTTATCAAAACGGAAACCACGGAGTTAGTGAGTCGTTTTGCAGGCAAGTGGACTACTTTCACCACCAATACTTCCACCGATATTTACCTATATCCCAATGGCGTTTATTCAGAAAACTATGAAGCTTCCTACTCCGGTGGTTTTGAGGATGGTGGCACAAGTACCGGCAACTGGGGAACCGGAAATCAAAGCAACGACACCGGTAAATGGACAATCAGGGGAAGTATCGAAAAGGGCACGATTACCATTCAAATGCAAAACGGGGAACAATATACCATCGAGTACCATGTGCATGTCGAAAACGGACAGACTTATTATGGTGAATATTGGTTTAACGGAAGCCTTTATTCCAAATCGGACTTGTAATTCAGGATTCAAGAGTCAAACAGTTTTTTCTTCATTTTAGTTCAACTTAGATTAATTGGAAGACCGGATGTAAATATGTCCTGTCTTTAGGGGACTTCTATTCATTCATTCGCATCAAGATTTTCAGGGGTTTTCATTGACAATGAAAATTTTAGAAACACTATTGGGGCAATGTAAAAAAATTTGAAGAAGGATATGGAAATCCCTGGAAACCCTACGGGAACAGATATAATAAACAATCTGGCGCCGTTAAAATTTTTCTCAATAGCTTAGGTTGTTCAGGAAAACCTTAGCTTTGCATGCCTGGCCGGCAAGGCAGTCACCTTGTTCATTCTACTTGTTTCCTGAAAATAATGGATTAATAGAAGTCCCCATAAGTTCCCGGACGGTCGTGAACAATGGCAGCATCAAAACAAATTCAACCAATTTATTATTGGGGCTTGCCTATAGACTGGGATCAAAAATTAAATAAAAAAATAAAAAAAACTTGCTATTTAAAATAATAGTATTACTTTTGCAAGCGAATACTAACTAACATTTATTGAAAATGCTTTCCGAAAGGCAACAACAGATAGTAGAAGAATCCATCAAAATCATTGATGAGAAAGGGATACAGGGACTTACCATAAAAAACCTCTCGAAGGCAATCGGTATTTCCGAGCCGGGGATTTACAGGCATTTTGAGAGCAAAACAGAAATCCTGTTGACCATCCTCAACAATTTTAAGGATATGGCCTTGATGCTTTCCGGCATGATGGAAACTTTTGAAGCAACTGCCGTGGAAAAGATGGATTTCATGTTCTCGAAAATGTTGGAACTTTTTTCGGTGACCCCTTCCATGGTTTCGGTAATTTTTTCGGAAGAAATTTTCAAAAACGAAGAAGTGCTGAAAAACAGGATAGTGGAAATCCTCAACCTTCATGCACAAACAATCGAGAACATTATAGCAAAAGGCCAACTGGAAAAAAACATCAGGGAAGATGTGGACAAGAAAAGCCTGGCCCTGATTGCAATGGGTTCTTTGAGATTGCTTGTAAAAAGGTGGGACTTGAACAACCACGATTTTAGCCTGAACAAGGAAGGCAAAAAACTGATTGCCGTATTGAGTAAAATCCTGGAAAAAGAGGCTTAAGCATTCGGGTCGAGAAAGGGCAAAGCGCAAGCAGCCTGGCCTATACGGAGTAATCAAGGTTGAAAAAACCTGCAATTGGAAATTACGAGTTGAAAATATAGGTGCAAGGCACCGAAATTTTTGTAACGGATAACATAAACTAACAACACAAGGTGCAGCGCACCGTAACATTAAAATGAAAATCATGAAAATAACAAAAGTAAAAGACACACCGATCAAAGAAAATGTGCACAAAGTAGATGCAAGGATGTTGTACAACAACGACTCGGCCCAAGCCGTGCACATGCAGCTGAACCCAGGCGAAAGCCTGAAACCCCACATCACACCCGTGGATGTTTTTTTCTTCGTGATCGAAGGAACTCCCGATGTACTTATAGGGGAAGAGAAAAAACGGATAGAAACCAATAGCCTGGTAGAAAGCCCAATGAACATCGTTCATTGTATTTATAACAACACCGATGCAATTGTACGGATTTTGGTCGTGAAAGCTCCGCGGCCCACAACGGCAACCAAGGTCTTGTAATACCTTTGAATTGAAGGAGGACCACTATCTGTTTGACTTTTGCATTTTGTTATTTGTTACTGCAAGGAAACAGAAGGTTCTCCCTCAAAAATTACCAAGGCTTTAAAAAGCCTTTTTTTAGGACAAAAAATATAGTGACTACTAACTAACGCGATAAACAAAAATGGAAAAATTATTGAACAGACTTTTAAACTACCCTTGGACAAGCATGGTAGTTATTGTTGCCATCACAGTAGCATTCTTCTTGTTGATGAAGGAAAACACACGGATGGAAACCAATCTCGACAAATATATGCCCCACGATCACCCGGCATTTATTTACAGCGACAAGGCAGAAGAATGGTTCAACATCCAGGATGGGATCATAATCGCCATCGAGAATCAGGATGGCATTTTCAATACTGCCACGCTCGATACGCTGAAACAACTTACCAAACGTTTCCAAAAATTCGATGAAATAGACAAAAACGATGTGACCTCACTCTACACAGCCGATAATATTGTCGGGACCGAGGACGGCATGGACGTGAAGCGTTTTTTCAAGCGCGTTCCAAAAACCCCGGAAAAACTGGCACAATTAAAAAAGAACGTAGAAAACAACGAAATGATTTTTGGCCGCCTGGTTTCCACCGATGAAACCGTTACGGTTATCATTGCCGAAATCAAAGACGATGTTTTCACCCAGGAATTTTACCGGGAAATCCTTGATGTGGCGAAAGCCTCACAAACCGACAACATTAAAATCCATGTGGCCGGACGCCCAATCGTAGAAGGGACCATGGCCTTGCTGGGCCCTGCCGATATGAAGAAAATGGTCCCCATCGTGTTATTGGTCATTTTTGTGGTATTGTTTGTCACCCTCAGAAGTTTCAAGGGGACACTGATTACACTCGGCGTTGTATTCTTTTCCACCATTTGGGCCTTTGGGCTGATGGCCGCGGTAAATATCCCAATCTATGCGGTTTCCACCATGATCCCGGTAATGCTTATTGCCATTGGCGTGGCCGATGGCATCCACCTCTATAGCCACTTGCACACCTTTGTGGACCACAACCCTACTGCTTCAAAAAAAGTAGCTATTAGGGATATGATAAAACATATGTGGAAACCCGTGGTGATGACTTCTGTGACAACAGCAGTTGGGTTTATATCGCTGCTCACATCACAGGTTTACCCTGTAAAATATTTCGGGATTTTCACCGCCTTCGGTGTAATGATGGCCATGGTATTCTCTCTGGTTTTCCTGCCAGCAGGGATTATGATCTTTGGGCTTCCCAAAGCGAAAAAAATCGACAAGGAGGAAGACAAAGGCGGCCATTCACATTCAAAGCTGGCCAACTCCTTTGCAGCAGGCATCATCAAACACAAATACGTTTCGATAATCGGGACAGCGGCTATCATTATTGCTTCCATAATCGGGATGCAGGAAATGTGGATCAACTCCAGTTTCCTCGATAAATTTGAAAAGGACAGCGACATTGTCCTCACCGACAAGTTCATCAATGACCATTTCGGCGGGACAAGTTCATTGAACCTTATCCTGGATGCAAAAGGGCAAAAGGACACTTTCAAGTCCCCCAAGGTATTGAAGCTCGTGGATAAAATGCAAAAGGATGTTGACAAGCAGTTAAAGGTTGTTGGAAACACGTTTTCATTGACCGATTATGTAAACCGTATGAACAAAGTGATGAACGCCGATGATGAAGCATTCAACACGATCCCGGACAGCAAAAACATGATTGCCCAATATCTCCTGCTTTACGAAATGTCGGGCGACCCGGAAAACCTGAACAAAGTAGTAGATTACGATTACGAAAAGCTGAACGTGACTTTCCAATTGAAAAGCGACAACTCAAAGGCCATTAATTCAGCCTTAGATGTAATCCATACCTATGAAGATGACTTCAATAAATTGGGGATAACAATGAATTATGCAGGTAGCGGGTACAAAGGACTTGTTTTTACCGACCTCATCCTCGAAGGACAGATCATGAGCCTGATATTATCACTCATAATCATTATCGTTCTCCTTTCGCTCATGTTCAAAAACATCTGGATTGGTCTGATTGGTTCTGTCCCGATTGTCATCACGGCAATGATCAGCTTTGGGATCATGGGCTTCCTCGGAATCCCTTTGAGCACGACAACCGCACTCCTGTCAAGTATTGCAATCGGAATCGGGATTGATTATGCGGTGCATTTCCTGGAACAGTACAGGCACAATGCAGCAAACACCGATGACAAACTAATGGCCGCACAACAAACCATGGCGCATTCCGGGAAAGCCATAATCTATAATGCCATAGTGGTAATAGCAGGATTCCTGGTACTTATGTTCTCTGTATTCCCGCCCAACCGGGAACTCGGGGCATTGGTATCACTAAATATGTTCACCAGTTTTGCCGGAACCTTAACAATTATGCTGGTATTGCTCTATATGTCAAATGTATATTTTAAAAAGAAAAAGAATTAAACAATCCTGAATTTCAATTATTAAATGAGTTTCCCCGCCCTGAAGGGCGGGGGATAATAAAAAACAAATAAACATGAAAACATTAAAAATCAAAACAGTAATCGTTGCCGTAATAATGGCAACCGGATTTACAGGCCAGGTAATGGCACAGGAATTAAACGGCAGGGATATTGTCGAAAAAGTTTACAACCTCCCAACCGGAGAAGACCAGACCTCGAACCTCACCATGACGCTCATCAACAAAAGTGGGAGCGAGCGGGTACGGAAAATCAAACAATTCACAAAAGACCTCGGCGACGTGGAAAAGAGCATCATGTTTTTCCAATCACCGGCCGATGTCAAAAACACCTCATTTATGAGCTGGACCTATGATGATGAGAGCAAGAGCGATGATCAATGGATTTATCTTCCCACTTTAAAAAAGGTGAAGAGAATATCAAGCGATAGCAAAAGTGATTATTTCATGGGATCCGATTTTACCTATGACGATTTGGGCGACCGCAAACTGGACGACGACACCCACAAACTAATCGGGAACGAAACCATTGATGGCATTGATTATTATGTTGTGGAAAGCACTCCGAAAGATGAAGACTATATGTATTCCAAAACGAAAACATGGATCCGTAAAGACAACTTCATCGGTTTGAAAAAGGAGTTTTATGACGAGGATGGGGAATTGCTGAAAATCCTGAAAATCAAAAAATTCGTAGAAATATCTGGTTTCCTTGTCATCACCAGTTCCGAAATGGAAAATGTGCAAAAAAACCATCGAACAACTATGATTCTGGACAACGTTGAAATCAATACAGGTATCCCGGCTTCCAAATTCTCCGAAAGGATGATGATGCGGGGAATTTAGTGACCTTCCATGACCTTCCAGAGTCTGCAAGACCTGGAAGAGTCATGGCCTAGCGTCATTGCGAAATACCGACAGGTCGGCCATGAGCAGTGGAATATTGTGGCAATCTGCTTATTTATATGAATTGTTCAAGAAAACAAGCAGATTGCCACGGAATGCCAACCCCAAATGTAAGGCCTCCAATTCCTCGCAATGACGATAAACAAATACGATCGTCGATTTCTGAAAGCTTCAGGCCAAAGAAGAAAACATTTTTAAGTAATTAGAAGACCACATAGTGGTAAAAAAATGAAAACAAACTTCAACATTATACTAATGGCTGGCATACTATTTCTTGCTTCATGCGAGGATATGTTTGACTATTCAACCTATGTAATAGATTTTGAAGGGGAGAACAAGGATGTAAACAAAACGAATATTGACCGCTTAAATGGGAAGGAGAACGACGATACCATAAGAATTGCATTTACCGGTGATTCACATCGTTTTTTTGATGAATTGAATGATTTCGTGAGTGCAGTCAATGAGGTGAACCATTACGAAACCATAGACTTTGTAATACATGTTGGTGATATTGCCGACTTTGGTTTACCGCAGCAATATCTTTGGGGCAATTCATTTCTTTTGGATTTGGATTGCCCATATATTGTTGTACTTGGGAATCATGATATGGTGGGGAACGGTGGCCTGGCTTATAGTGAGATGTTTGGGGAATACAATTTCAGTTTCATTTATGGAGATGTAAAATTCATTTTCGTAAATACAAACAGCCGTGAATTCAGTTTCAATGGTAATGTCCCTGATATAAACTGGCTGGATTCCCAATTACAGCCTGGCGATGATTTCAACAATGCCGTTGTGGTATTTCATGTACCACCAATGGATGGTGACTTTGACCCGGCATTGGAAGAAAGTTTTCACACCACCATTGCAAAATACAACAATGTTTTATTTGCAGTTCACGGGCATTTACACGATTACGAAATATATACCCCATATTCTGACAGCACTTTATACCTTGATGTTTATGGTGTTGAACATAGAAAATACAATGTCGTTAGCATCTCGGATGGAAAAATAAAAATTGAGGCAAATGAATTCTAAGCTTAGGCATATACTTGTTTATATCACGCTGTTCAGTACATCAATTATTTATGGACAAGAGCTGGAAAGAGTTGATTCATCCCGCTACTCCAAGTTATTGCCCGATTATGTGAAACTGCAATACGCTTGTGGGATCGGTTTTTTATCGGCCGGGCTCGGATATACTTTTTTCGACCATAAACTGGATGTCTCCTTCTTTTATGGATATGTACCAACCTGGTTTACAGTTGATGATTTGCACAGTGTAAGTTTGCAATTCACGGCTAAATTAATTCGGATCGAAACGAAAAAGGATATAGAAATACTGCCTTTGAATATCGGGGCATATTTCCATCACACTTTTGGAAATGAGTTTTGGGTGAAGTTGCCCGACAATTATCCGAGTGGCTATTATTGGTGGTCGCCCGGGAGAAATACGGGTGTTTTTATTGGAGGAGAGGTTAAAACAAAGCTTTTTGCAAACAAAACACCGGCTTCGGGTACTGCATTTTATTTCCGTGTCGGTACACGGGGGCTGTATTTGGCAAGCAAAGCAGGAAACTCCTCCATTCCATTATCAGATATTGTGGAATTAGGTTTTGGGATTGCAATTTATCGTTAGGGCTATTTATCATGAAGGCATATTTCATCATATTTGTTTTTATCATTGCAATATCAGCGTCAGGTACTGCACAGGAAAACCATGAACCCATCCGGAAAATTGGGCTTGGTACGGTTGCAGGTGTAAACCAGGGAAATAGCTATATCACTTTCCCTACCGACATTGGCAATCTGGAACCTCTTTGGTTCGAGGCTAATATTGTACCCAACTTCCTGATAAGGAAGAGCAAGAATTCCAGGTTGATGGGAGTTCTCACTCCCCAAATTATAATACGCATGTACCGGGAAGAATCGGAGCCCGTTCGCACACCGAGCTATATTCCACAACTTGCGGTTTATTATAGCCTGGAAGAAACAAGATTAAAAAAAACATATACCTTGTTTGGGAAATATGTGCATCATTCAAACGGACAGGATGGGGATTTTTATTTGCCCAATGGAGAGATTAACCTCATCACCGGAAACTTTTCCACGAATTATATGGAGTTCGGGGTTATTGACAACCATTACAATAAAAAGTTCAATGCAATCCAGTTTTACAATACCTCCATTGAAATTCATGCACCCGGCTGGTCCAATCCTGAACTGGAAGGGAAATACAGCATGGTGAGATGGCATGCAGGGGTTTCGGTTTATAAGATCCCGTTAGGAAAACCTAAGCAAGACCATGAACGAGCGCGCATATCGCTAAAAGCAGGTGCAACGTGGATGTTTGGGAATGTGAACGATTGGCAACAGGTAACATGGGACAGGTTAAACGTAAACCTCACATTTTATTACCATCCCCGTTTCCTTGAAGATATTGGGCTTTTCGTCCAGGTTTACAATGGCGTGGATTATTATAATATTTATTTCGATCACAGGATTAAAGTTATCCGCTTTGGATTAATGACAGAAATTTTTAAATTTTAAAAACGCAAAAAATGAAAACGAAAGGATTATTATTAGCCATAATCATTTTGGCAAGCAGTCAGTTAGCAACGGCGCAAAACGTTGACATAAACGGATTTGCCCGAAATTACACAGGGATGTTATATGATAACGGCGAGTTTAACATGCTTCAAAATACACTTAACCTGAATTTTGAAAAAATTGGCGACAAGGTGGCATTTAAAGCCAACCCCATGCTTTTCCTTTATGATATCGACAGCCTTGACTTCACTATGCGCGAGATTTACCTCGACCTGTATTTCGACAATTTCGACATACGCGTTGGAAAACAACAAATCGTATGGGGCAAGGCCGATGGTGTTTTTATCACGGATATCGTTTCACCGTTAAACCTCTTCGAATTCTTACTGCCGGATTTTGATGAAATCAGGATAGGCGTTTATGCAGCAAAGATTAATTATTACTTTGGCAACAGTACGGTTGAGGCAATCTGGAAACCCGTTTATGCAGGGAATATACTCCCTCCACCGGGTTCCATTTGGTATAAGCCACCTGAATTTCCGGTCCCACCTGTATTCGATTATTCCAAACAGGACATCGACCCCACTTTTGAAAACAGTGAGTTTTATTTAAAATATTCGATGACAAGCTCGGCCATTGATTTTGACTTGATGGGCGCTTACATCTGGGACCAAACCCCAAGCATGTACGTTGATAAGGAATTTGGCTTCGACACGGTGACGAATCAGCCAGGGCTGATTGGATTGAACATTACCCCGGAACACGATCGCCTGAATGTTTTGGGGGGGTCGTTCACATCTACCATCAAGAGCTTTGTGGTACGCGGTGAAGCAGCTTATTACAACGGAAAATATTTTCAGACGGCCGACCCAATGGCAGAAGGGGCACTCAGCCAAAATGATTACCTTCATTATGTTGTGGGCCTTGATTACAGTATGGGACATTTAAAATTGAGTGCCCAGTTTATCCAAAAATACATCATGGATTACAATGATTTCATCGACGAGGAGGAGTTTGGCAACACCATGACATTCCTTGCCCGTTATGATGCAGTTCGTGAAACTTTGCACCTGGAACTGTTTTCATATGTTGGCCTCAATTACGGCGATGCCCTCATCAGGCCCAAGGTTACCTACGATTTTAGCGATAGCTTTTCAATTCTCCTGGGTTCAAATATTTTCGTGGGTGATGAACGGGGAATGTTTGGAAGGTATGTGGATAATTCCATGATCTATACGAAAATCAAATATAATTTCTAAAACATGAAGCAAGCATCAATAAAACAAAAATGGAGCAAGCGTCCACGCTTGCGCTTAGCTTGAACAAAATACAATATCAACATACAAGCGTGGACGCTTGTTCCATAAATCAAAATATGATAAGATTAAGTTTAATCACATCCATTGTCATCCTGATTTCTACATTTAGCTTTGGACAAAAAGCCGATGAGATAATCGGCAAATACCGCCTTCCAAATAGACTTGATGTGGAGATATTCAAGAGCAATGGCAAGTATTCCGGTAAAATAATAGCCGTGGGGGATTTTGACGAAGGCCAAACGACAGACATCAACAACCCCGAAAAATCAAAACGTGACATCCCTTTGATTGGGATGGTCATCATTAAAAACCTTGAATTTGATGCCGACAAAAAACAATGGATAAACGGCGAAATGTACGGGCCCGAAAAAGGGATGTTCTTCAATTTGAAAATTACCGAAATGCGGGAAAATGAAATTGAAGCCGTGGGATCGAAATATTTCTTCTGGAAAACACTTGAATGGAAGAAGATATAGAATCAATAAATCACTAAATCCAATCAGGAAACAATTCTCCAACAGACTTGTTGATTTGTAGCAGTGGTTTGATTTTTAATAAAAAACATCTTCCTGAAAATGGGGAAATCAAATTCATAAACAGATTATTTTTTCGTGAACAACACAGACAACATATTTACTACAAGCATTCATATCAAGAATATGCTGAGTAACTGTTGCATGAAAGTTATCCGGGACGAATTTGAACGAAATAATATCGAAGTTAAGAATATCCGCCTTGGCGAAGCGATTATTTCCTACAACCCAAACGAAATGAACCTTGAAAGAATAGGTGCCTTCTTAAAGGAAATGAAATTTGAACTGGTCATTTCAAGAGAAGCGAAAATCGTAAATAAAATCAAAACCGTTGTTATCGAATTGATACACCATCTGAACAACGTCGATTCCATAGTCAGGAAGTCCGATTATCTGGTTGAAATGTTGGGAATGAGCTATCAGCAACTTTCCAAGATATTTTCAAAACATGAACCCATCACAATTGAAAAATATATTATCCTTAATAAAATTGAACGGATTAAGGAATTGATAATGTACGATGAATATACTTTGAGCGAAATTGCCTACATGATGGATTACAGTAGCGTGCAATATTTATCCAACCAGTTTAAAAAGGAAACAGGTTATTCCGTTAGCGAATATAAAAAGTCAGGGATGAATTTGAAAAAGCCCCTTGAAAACCTGATACCCTAAAACCAAATTTTATAACTTCCCAATAAAATATCATTAGAATTAATACGAATTGTATAAAACTAATACGGAATTGTGTAACAGCTATCTTTTCAACTACAACTAATTTTGCTTTCATAAAATTTAATGTTTAATCTGTAAAATCACAAATTATGAAAAACGCAAAGAAAAAAATCAGTTTCTCTTTAATTGCATTAATCGCAATCCTGTTCATTTCTGTTTCTTCGTGCAACAACGATGAAGAAAATATCACTTCTGACCTTGCGCTCACAGCACAATCCAAAGCTGCCGACGCAATCAATGCGGGCAACGATTCAAAAAGCATTTTTGCCGCAGCCCATTCTGATACTATTGGGATAAAACATATGAGGGAAGAAGAAAAACTTGCCAGGGACGTATATGATTATATGTACGTGAAATGGAACACCATTACATTTGACAATATTTCGAACAGCGAACAGGTACATATGGACAGGATGCTGGACTTAGTGAACCTTTTCAATATAGATGACCCTGCATTGCCCGAACCCAGGGAATTTGTTGACCAGGGTTTACAAGACCTGTATGACAACCTGATTGCCATTGGGGACAATTCACTCATCGATGCACTTATTGTTGGTGCAACCATTGAAGAAGTTGACATACTCGACCTCCATGAATATACGAATGCCACCGACAACGAAAATATTAAATGCGTTTACGGAAACCTCACAAAAGGCTCACGGAATCATCTCAGATCCTATTATCACAAACTGGAAGGGATGGGTGTAACCTACACACCACAGTTTTTAACCGAAGAAGAATTCTATTCAATCGTGGACACGCCTCACGAAATTGGTGGGACACCTTGCGATTTTTAACAAAACGTTCAACCCCTGTTTTAGGGCAATGCCCGGAACGGAGGTTTGAACCTCCATTTATAATTAAAAGCACATACACGAAAAACTTAATCATGAAATTGAAAAAGAATATTGCCATTAGCGAATCGGGATTTGTTTTTGATCCCACATCCGGTGAATCATTTTCATTGAACCCCATTGCCATCGAAATCCTTAATCTGTTGCAGGAAGGGAAAGGCCAGATTGATATTTCAGATTTTGTCCTTCAAAAATACGATGTGGACAGGGATACTTTTGAAAACAACTACTTCGATTTCACAGGGATGCTGAAGCAGTTCAATCTTACCGAAAAAAACAATTAGGATGAAAAAAACAAAATTGAACATTGCCATCACGGGCCTGAACAACACGGACAATCCGGGCCCGGGCATTCCGGTTATCCGTAGCATCCGCGAATCAGATGAATTTGATGTACGGATTATCGGTCTGGCCTATGAAAACCTGGAACCCGGGATTTACATGGCCGACATGGTGGACAAAACTTACCAGATCCCCTACCCTTCTGCAGGCTCGGACATTTTAATGAAACGGATCGAATATATCAATTCCGTGGAGAATATCGATGTCCTGATCCCCAATCTCGATGCAGAGCTGTTCACGTTCATGAAATCGGAAAAGCGGCTTGAGGAAATGGGTATCCATACTTTCCTCCCAACAATGGCCCAGTTTGAGGAAAGGCATAAGTCGAACCTGATGGAATTCGGTAAGAAATACGGTATCAAAGTCCCCTTTAGCAAACTTATCACCAATACCTGGGACGTCAGGAAAATCGGTCATGAATTTGAATACCCTGTTCTTGTAAAGGGGAAATTCTATGATGCGTATATCGCTTATAACGATGATCAGGTAATAAACCATTTCAATAAAATAAGTGCAAAGTGGGGCGTTCCGGTCATTATCCAGGAATTTGTGAAGGGCACGGAGGTAAATGTGGTGGCCCTTGGTGATGGCAACGGGAACACGGTGGGTGCAGTGCCCATGCGGAAACAATATATCACCGACAAAGGCAAAGCCTGGGGCGGGATTACCCTCGGCGATGAAAATATGCTGAAAATAACCAAAGACCTGATTGCCGCAACCAAATGGCGCGGTGGGATGGAGTTGGAAATGATAAAGACCATCGACAACGAATACTACATGATCGAAATAAACCCCCGCATCCCGGCCTGGGTCTATCTTGCGGTCGGGGCCGGGCAAAATATCCCGGAAGCCTTGGTGAAACTGGCAATGGGGATGGATGTACCAACTTTTAAAAATTACGAAGTCGGTGCCATGTTCATCCGTTATTCCTACGATTTGATCGGCAACATCAAGCAGTTTGAGAAACTCTCGATTTTCGGGGAACTGTAGAATTCCCCAAACAGGATTACAAACAAATTTCAACAAAAAGAGGTTTTGCCATGTCCTTCAAGGACAGGGACAGAGGGAAGATACAGCCCTTCCTTAACAAAACACAAATGATTTAATAAAATTAAAAACGATAAAAATGGAAAAAGCAAAATATGAAAGGCCACTGATAAACAGGATAAATGCAGGGCTTCCCGATAAATTTGGAATGAGCAGGACAATGGAAGCAATCACCCATATCGACACCATTCCCGTGAAAGATTTAATTGACGAATACGGATCCCCGGTTTTTGTTTTGTCAGAAAAAACAATCAAGGATAAATTGTCACAGGCAAAAAAGGCTTTTACCACAAGATATCCAAAAGTACAGTTCGCCTGGTCGTACAAAACAAATTACCTGAACGCCGTTTGCCAGATATACCACAGGGAAGGTTCATGGGCCGAAGTAGTGTCCGGTTTTGAATACGACAAAGCCATTGAAAACGGTGTGGCCGGAAACCATATCATTTTCAACGGACCCGACAAAAGCAAAGACGATCTGAGAAAAGCCATTAAAAATGCCTCGCTCATCCATATCGACCATTTTGATGAATTGTACACCATCATGGAGCTGGCCGAAACCATGGAAGAAACACCGAAGCTGGCAATCAGGATAAACATGGACACGGGCATTTACCCACAATGGGACCGCTTTGGTTTCAATTATGAAAACGGTGATGCCTGGAATGCCCTGACCCGGATTATGCTGAACGGGAAATTGGAGCTGGTGGGATTGCACACACATATCGGAACCTATATCATGACCCCGGGAGCTTATGGGATCGCCACTTCAAAACTTGCCCAACTTGCCGTCAGGATCGACCAGAAGTTCAACCATAAAATCAAGTACATTGATATGGGCGGTGGATTTGCTTCGGAGAATACCTTAAAAGGGGCTTATCTTCCCGGAACGGATACCTGTCCTTCCTTTGATGATTATGCCGAGGCCATTACAAATGCGTTGATAAATTCGGAAATAAACCCCGAAGACCTTCCTGTTTTATTCCTCGAAACCGGCCGGGCACTCATTGATGATGCGGGTTCGCTATTGGGCACTGTCCTGGCCAACAAACGCCTGGCAGATGGACGACGGTCAACGATTATCGACATTGGGGTAAATATCCTTTTCACTTCCTTTTGGTACGAACATCATATCGTGCCAGCACAAAATACGACCCAACACACCGAAGACACAACTATTTACGGACCGCTCTGCATGAACATCGATGTAATAAGGGCAGCTATTCAGTTCCCACTGATGAACAAAGGCGAACATATTGTAATCAGCAGGATTGGCGCATACAATATGACACAGTGGATGCAGTTCATCACCCTTCGCCCAAACATTGTCCTTATCGATTCTGAAAAAAATGTTCACGTTATCAGGAAAAACGAAACCAGGGAAAGCATGACCGACCTTGAAAACGTACCTGAATATTTAAACCCCTCAAAATAAAAATTGAAAGTGGCAAACCGAATACAAACACCTGACCTCCTGAAAGGTTTCGCTGTCATCTTTATGATACAGGTCCATTTAATGGAACTGTTTGCCCGACAGGAAATATTTGATGGGTTCGCCGGGAAAATATCACTTTTCCTCGGCGGTGTTCCTGCGGCTCCCGTGTTTATGGTAATCATGGGATATTTTCTGGCTTTTGGGCATAAAGAACCACAGGCAATGATGAAAAGGGGATTAAAACTATTTCTCGCTGGGATTGTATTGAACATCGGTTTAAATGCTCATCTGATTTATAAAATACTATTTGATGGCTGGCAATTGAATGCCTGGCATTACATTTTCGGTGTGGACATCCTACACCTGGCAGGATTGAGCCTGATCGTTATTGGCGCATTCAATTATTTATTCAAAAGGAATTTTATTCCATATATAGCTGCTGCGATAGCTGTTGTTTTGATTTCTTCCTTCGTGCCGGTTTATTCCACCGAAAACAGCTTTGGGACGTATATCATGGCTTTCGTCCATAGCAATTCCGAATGGTCCTATTTCCCCATGGTTCCCTGGATTGCTTATCCCCTGGCCGGTTATTCGTTTAAACTATTTGAAGGAAAATATCTGGGTGAGGGCCTGGACAACAGCATCAAAGTCAGTTTAACTGTTGCTTTATCAGTTTTGTTCTTTTTCACTTTTGATTATGCAAAGGACATATCACATAAACTTGATGCGTATTATCACCATGGCTTTGTTTTCTTTATGTGGTCACTGCCCTTTGTTCTTTTTTGGGCCCTTATTCTATCCTTCATTGAGAAAGCTGCCGGAGGTTCACCTGTTCTAAAATACATAAAATGGCTTGGTGTACATGTCACTTCCGTTTATGTTGTCCAATGGTTGATTATCGGAAATATTGCCACGGCGATTTTCAAAACCCAAAGCCCAACAGAATTGGTTTTCTGGTTTATTGGAATAACCATAACAACCAGCTTGATTGTATATTTCCTGAAACGGATAAAACCGGTTTATAACTTAATCTTTTTAGTATTTTGAAAACGTCGATCAAAAAAGGTGATTTCATAACAAGTATCCTGAATTCTTATTCACAGATATTTTTTTCCGACAATAAGATATTTGCCGGCATACTTCTCATTGTTAGTTTTTTCGACATTTGGGCCGGGGTTTCAGGTTTACTGGCAATTTCGGTCACTAACCTTTTGGGATACGGAATGGGCTATAGTCCTTTGGCAATAAAAAAAGGCTCTTACGGTTTCAACAGTTTATTGGTTGGTTTGGGGACCGGATTATTGTTCCAGCCGGGCATCGAGCTTTTTATTGTTGTTTTCTTTGCATCCATCATCACTTTTTTTATCGGTATTGCACTTGAAGGTGTTTTCACGAAATACGGATTACCCGTTTTGAGTATCCCGTTCCTTTTCGGGATGTGGATAATCACACTTGCAAGCCTGGACTTCGGCACCCTGGGATTGAGCGAAAGGGGGATTTACAAAGCAAATGAACTCTTCCTGATTGGTGGAAAAAACCTTGTGGATGTTTATGACTGGTGGAACGAAATCGAGCTTTTCTATTCCCTGAAAGTCTATTTTCTTTCGCTCGGGGCAATCTTTTTTCAGTTCAATATTTTGGCCGGGATCTTAATTTCGATCGGCCTGTTGTTTTATTCACGGATTGCTTTCACCCTGTCGCTGCTTGGTTTCTATACGGCTTACTATTTCTATCATTTTATCGGGGCAGATATTACGGAATTGAGTTACAATTATATCGGTTTCAATTTTATTTTAACTTCGATTGCCCTTGGCGGATTTTATATCATCCCAAGCAAATACTCCTATTTATGGGTTGTCCTGCTTTTACCGGTGGTGGTTTTGATTACCATAAGCGCAAGTAAAATATTTGTCCCTTACAATATCACTATTTACTCCTTGCCCTTCAACATTGTTGTCCTGATGTTTTTGTATTCGTTGAAATTGAGGGTAACAAAAAGCGAAAAGCTCACAGAAGTCTTGGTTCAACAGAACTCGCCTGAACGCAATCTGTATTTTTTCAAAAATGCAAATGAGCGCTTTAAAGAATTGAAATACTTTCCGGTTTCATTGCCGTTTTACGGTGAATGGACCGTTTCGCAAGGGCACGACGGCGAATATACCCACCAGGGAAACTGGGGACACGCCTGGGATTTTGTTATCGAAGATGAAAATAAAAAGCAGTTTAAGGGGAACGGGGATATTGTAACCGATTATTATTGTTATGAGAAAAAAGTGCTCGCACCTGCCGATGGGCTTATCCAGGAAATAGCCGATGGGATAGAAGACAATGTGGTGGGTGATGTGAACACAAATCAAAACTGGGGAAACTCAATCGTGATAAAACATACCGAACACCTCTATTCCCAACTGAGCCATTTAAAACCGGGTTCGTTGAAAGTTGGCAAAGGGGACTTTGTGAAAAAGGGCCAGGTCTTGGCAGTTGTCGGGAATTCAGGCCGATCGCCTTACCCCCACCTCCATTTCCAGCTTCAGGCAACACCTTATGTTGGTTCCGAAACTTTAGACTATCCGCTTAGCCATTATATTTTAAAATCGAACAATGATTTCACTTTGCGATCATTTAAAAAACCTGAAAAAGGTGATGTTATCTCGAATATCGTGGTCAATCAATTATTGAAGAACGCCCTCCATTTTATACCCGGACAGAAACTCAGTTTCAAACATGAAATCAAGGGCGAAACCGTAGAGCTAAACTGGATCGTGAAAACCGACATCTATAACAATTCATATATCCATTGCGCCGAGTCCAATTCATTTGCATATTTCTACAATGATGGGAATATCCACTATTTCAAAAACTTCATTGGCGATAAAAACTCACAGCTTTTCAATTTCTATCTCGCCATTTTCAAAGTACAAAACGGATATTACAAAGATTTGAAAATCCATGACAATATTCCTGTAAACCATACATTTAAAGGACTGCCATTGTTCTGGCAGGATTTCCTTGCCCCATTCTATTTTTTCCTGAGCTCAAAATTCCAGGTCCAATATGGTGAGCCCGATGACGAATTGTCTCCAACGAGTATTCAACTGAGGTCAAAGGTTGAAAATTATTCTTTCAAAAAAAGATTGAAAACCATGGGCTTTTCCATCGACATTGACAAAAAAGGGATCAGAAAACTCAGTTTTACCGAAAACGGAAAATTTAAAGCAGAATGTACAAGAAATTAATTTTTGGGACTTTATCGTTGTTCTTCATGCTCCAGGTTTTTTCGCAGGAAGTGACCAATACCATTACGGTTGACGAAAAAACCTATACCATGTACCTGAACAAACAATGGAAGGAATTGGTGGAAACCGGGAAGCTGGCCAAAAAGAAAAACATTGACTTCTATTATCTTCAATACCGTATGGGCGTGGCTTATTACGAGCTAAACAACTACCGGAAAGCCATCCCCTTTTTTGAAAAGGTATTAATCCTGCAACCTCAGGATAAAGTTGTACAGGAATATCTCTATTATTCGTATTTGCTGGCCGGCAGGGAAGATGATGCACGGATACTTGCCAATAAGTTCACCCCTGAAATGCGCGACAAACTTAAGCTTCGCAATAAAGACCTGATCGTGGACGGACTTGGGCTTGAATACGAAAAATATTTATTCGATGATTATTCCCCTTCTGAAAACCCCTCCGATACAATTGAACAAAGGATACGGAAGGACCTGGGGTATTTCAACTTAAGCCTGACCCACCACTCCAGGAAAAAATTCACCCTGAACCATTCGTTCAGTTATCTTTTGGGGAACAACCTGGTTTATAATCCTGAATATGATATTCACAAATTTGATGAAACGGTAAAGCAGTTTCAATACTATATTTCGGGAAGCTGGAACCTAAACAAAGGTTCAAAGCTGAAACTCGGATTCCACTATGTAAACACAAAACTTGAGGCGCTCAACCCGGATTCACAAATGGGAAATGGGAACGGCAGGGTCAATGATTATTACCTCTATTTTCAAAATATCAACAGCATAGTCGGTTTTGCGACTTATAGCAAATCCATTTCCTATTTCAACCTGAAAGCATCAACTTCCGTTTCCAATCTGGGTTCGTCATTTCAAGTCCTCCCATTGGTTGGAGTGGATTATTTTCCATTTGGGAATACCAATCTGGTTTTGGGTTCCGAGCTCATTTACCAAAGCCCTTCCGATGGCCAGGATTTTGACCCAGGCCTTATTGTCAAACAAAAAATCGGGGTTCGGCTGTTCAAGTCCCTTTGGGTTGAACCTTTTATGCAATACGGGAAAGTCACCAATTTTGTTGACAACGATGCTTCGGTAATCTATAACAATCCCGACATACTAAATAACTGGTACGGTGTGAACCTCAACCTGAACCTCAGCAAAAAAGGGCTCACGCTCTATTTTATCTATCAACAATATTCCAATACAAATTCCTATAAAATCAATGAATCCGATCAAACGGTGGACTACAATTCCCAAACATTCTTAGGAGGGCTTAAGTGGAAGTTTTAAAACTATTATGAAAAAACAAAATCCCAAACCTTTGATATAATCCCAAAATAACCAATAAGCCCTACAATTGCCGCCGTAAGTGCACCCAGTATAAATTTGGGGGCAAACCAGATTGAATCCAGTTTTTGTTTCATCTTTTTCTGATGGAGATTGCAAAGGGCTTCCAAATCGGAATCGGGAAGTTCATCAGGCAACATATTTAAAATATCGCCATCTGCCTGAAAACGGGAATAAAACAGGATATTGCTTCCCTTTTCCCCTGTCGGGAATTTTGTTGTTATAACGAAATCCCCCCTTCTGATCAATTGCCTGATCGATCGAATGCTATCAAAAAAGTTTTTATAAAAATGCAGGCTGAACAATAGCCTTAACCCTCTGACAAAATCACCTATCAGGTTCAATATGCGCCGGGTCCTTTTAGGGGGCTTTATTTCCACTTTTAGTTCTTTTAACGGTTAAAACTTGTCCAGGATATTCTCCCCAAACTTCACCAGGGTATTAAAGAGTGTTTTCCAGAAGGATACAGAAAGGTCGGTTGTTTTATTATGGACATCAAGGATAAATTGCTTTGGGTTGTCGGCAAACCTCTCCGAAATCCGGGTTGTAATATCGCCGTCCATCCCTATTCGTGTTTGCATCACCACCCTTTCGACACCAAGGTCAAGGGCCTTTTGGATCACCTGTCGGTCCCTGAATTCCAGTTCCAGCTTTTTTTGTTCCATGAACTCACTGGTTGTAAACATCTGTTTTTTATCCCCATCGTGACATTCTTTTATTTCGTACTTTTTCAGGAGGTTGCGAATTTCATAGGATTGCATTTCGATCCGGGTCAAAATCATTTCATCCGTCCGAAGCTCTTCCCTCGGCAAATCTATTTCGGTCTTAAACTTATTGATGCACCGTATCCCAAGCCGGGCACAGTTCCTCAATTCCTTAAAAGATTTATCGCCTGCCATGATAAATTTTGGTTTGCCCCTGAACAAGTTATACCCTTCCTCAATTTTCATATCGCCACAATGGCTGATGGAATCCGGCAACAGCTTTTTGTATTTTTTGCCCAGCTCAACGATTTTCAGGTGGTAGGTTTTCGTAAGTTGATAAAGGGCAATCAGGTTATTGTCCGACATCTTGACACATACCATATCGCTCTTAAGGATTGTATTAATCTCAAGCGTAGATACATCTTCGGCCGTGTGCTTTATTTTTTCCCAAAAATTTCCCATGGATCATTTTTTAATCAAAACAAAGGTCAAGTGTTCTGGTTTTTTATTTTATCACCAAGGTCGATAATAGTCTTTACAATTTCCTGAATGAGTTCGATGTTCTTCCTGATGATTTCCTGTCCTTTTTCTTCTTTCATTTGATGGTATTCGCGAAGGGCTTCGTAATCACCCGTGAACTTTTCCGTCATCCGGGTGTCGATATCCCCTGTCGCCAAGTGGATTTCACTTATAATCCCTTCCACGCTTTGCCCATCATCGTGAACATAATTTTTTGTTGTGGCATCATACTTCAATTCGGCAACAATTGTCCTGATTTTAAGGGTTTCCAATCCTTCAAGCCCTTCCAGCATTTTTTCCATGAAAGAAGGTTTTTGTTCTTTGTTTTTTGCTATATTTGTCATGATAATGATTTTTGGTTAAGATTCTTTCTGGGGAATTACAAAGATATACAATTTTTAAATATGTTCGCTTTAGCTATTGAAAACACAAAATCCTGAAAACAAGAACGAATGACCTCTTTTGCCATATTTGCAAGGGTTCTTGTTTACGGAAAGTGTTGTTGGGCGTACGACAAATTACACAAAATCCAAATTTGCCTTACACCCGGTATTGATAGCAAAAAAACAAAAACCCCAAAAACCAAATTATCCTTTTGTATTTGCAATGTGGTTTAATTCTATTTTACGATTTCATTGTTTCACAATCATCAAAATCCCCCCAAATACCCAATCAGCCCAACAGCAAATGCTACAATAATGTTCACGGTTTTCACGGCAAGGAAACCCCGTTTCGACTCGGCGAGCAAAGGCAACATCCCATGGCCGTCCTGGGAAATGGAACTGGCGATCAGAACACTGAAAGGTATTGCCCCCTGAACAAACAAGGTGACGAAAACCAGGTGCGGCCCAGATTCAGGGATAACACCTACCAAAACGGCAATAACCAGTACGATCAACATATTATCGGAAATCCAAGACTGCACATCAATGTATTCCATCAGGAAATGAATGGCAAGCAACGTCCCGAATGTCCACAAGAAAATCCGCGGTACATGTACTTTTACAATGTGTTCCCAAAGGTGCTTTTTCAGGAAATGCTCGGGCACACTTACCACCACAAACAACGAAAAACCAATGGTCAGGATGATAGTTGTTTTCAGCCATACGGGTTCATCGCCTGCAAGTATCCCTGTTAGCACACCAACCAATAATACCAGGATAAGGATCACAAGGATAACCCGTTGTTTTGATGGATGTGATAAATATTGCAATAATTTATCCTTTTGAAAACAATGGCATTGGTCTTCGGTATGGAGCGGGAAATGGCGCTCCGAAAATTTCCTTGAAAACCTACCCGTGGCCACAAATTTATCGCTGACAAATCCGGCCAGGATTCCAATCACCAAAATGATAAGCGTTAACAAAATGGCCTTTTGCGGGAACATGGCAAACATCACAAAGGCTTCGTCGCCACTCGTGGCAATCATTGCCGCAACCACGGCCCCAAAGGAAACCAAGCGGTGCGAAAACAAGGCCACCACCGTGAAAGCCCCAAGGCATCCGGGAATCGCCCCCAACAGCCCCGCTACGATATATTGCTTCCACTTGCTTCCCGACAGGTATTTTTGCCAAAGCCCGTGGGATTGCACATTTACATACTCGATAACCAGCATCATAACAAACACAAATCCGGTTATCATCAGGGCATTTAATAGTATATGGTATATATTTTCAAACATATTGCTATTCTTTTTGTTTGCCTATGATTTATGACATAATTTGAAATACATATTTTTCACTTTCTATAAATTTCTATTTTCTCAAAGTAACGCTCTATAAGCAATATGCATTGTCATAAACTATATTTCCTTCTGTTTTTTTCACTTCAATATTCTTATATTAAATATCGATTTATCAAATAATCAATCCAATCTTGGAATTCATTATTAGGACAATACTTATCGCAAGCAGATAAAAACCTTTCATAGGTTACAGGGACAAAGCTATTTGCATTACTAATTAACAACTCATTATATTTCTTACTCGCTACTGTAAAGTGGTCATTATCTTTTGGATATAAAAGCAAAGTTGAAGAATGTTTGAACTTTTTGTTTTGATTTAAACGGATGCTCTCAGCAAGCAAGTGGTTTCTCCAAATCTGTCTATAGATATCATTTGGCAACAAATCTAAAGCATGAGGCTTGTAGAGTCCACTATCAATGGATACTGAGTAATACTTTGAAGATTTGTCCTGAATAGTTTTTTCTTCAGTTGAACCTATCTTGAGTTTGTATTCTTTTTCTGTATATTTTACCTCAATGCCTATAATCCCTTTTGTACCATCTATATGATTATATTCAATGTAGGTGTCAAATGAAGTTCTGTCATTTAAATAATTCCCTTTAGGAGAAGGGGCAAATTCAATTTTAATGTTTTCCCTGTCATCGATAATAGATCTGCTTTCAATTGTTTTTATACAACCACCTAAAAGTTCATTAAATACATCTTTACAATAACTCAATTCGTGTTTGAATGGAATAAATAAATTGAATGGAATATGTTCACTTCTTAACATATCTGAATAAAGGTTAACATAAAAGTTTGGGAATCTTTGCCGAACAATAGAAAAAACGGAGAGCCTTTTATAAAAATTTCCACCTTTTTTTCCTGCTGAATCCGTTAACCAAGTTTTATAGGTTTTGTAATCAGTACTAATATGCTTTTCTCTATAATTAATCTGATGCTTTTTTGCATTTTGTTTAAACTCTTTGTTTGTCATTTCATTCTTTCTATTTGTCAGTTTCGTTAAATGGCTTGTAAATTTATGGATAATCACAACCCAAGTAACACTTATTCATAAAATCCTACATCTTCTTGATCTTAATATTCCTGAACCACACATCATCCCCATGATCCTGAAGACCGATATAGCCTTTTTCGGCTGGGTTTAAAAAATCCTCGTAATCCTTGAACTTGCTGTTCAGAACCATCTTTTTCCAGTCATCTGTCCAAAGATGGTATTCCAAAACATTTTTTCCGTTCACCCAATGCACGACCGTCCCCCTGTAAACCATCACTTTCACATGGTTCCAATCACCGGCGGGTTTCACGGCATCAAAATCACCCGGGATCAGGTCATATAAAGATCCGGCTGCCCGGTTTCCATTGACCCCGAGTTTTGCGTCAGGGTGTTTGGCATTGTCAAGGATTTGCATTTCAGGCGCTGACTTCCATATGGGTTGACCGGGTTTTTCCTGAACAAGGTAAAAAATACCTGAATTCCCCCCTTCGCTTACCTTCCATTCCAGGGACAATTCAAAATTACCGTACATTTTTTCGGTGATGATGTCGCCGCCACTACCGGCTTCCCCTTTTCCGCTTCCCATTACATGGAGTGTCCCATCTTCCACCTTCCAACCTTTTTCCGGGAAATTTTCTTTTCCATATCCCCGCCAGCCTTTTGTGGTTTTGCCATCAAAGAGCAAGACCCAGCCTTCGGCTTTTTCATCCTGCGAAAGGGTATTATTGGGTACAGGTGCCTCTTTTTTTACTTCCTGTTGTGTTTCCTTTTTGGTTTCCTTTTTTTCTTGCTGTTGGGTGCAGGAAATCAATAATGCTGAAATGCTTAATATCGTAATAACTAATTTTATTGTTTTCATCTATTTAATATTTTATTAAAATGAATTTATTCGGTTTTGGCATAATTTTCTGCTTCGCCATCGAAAATTTTGCCAAAACCTGGTTTTTGTCTTTTATATCCCCGTATTCCGCTTTGCTCCATACGGGGCTACAAATATTTCGCTCCTAATGGATACTATAAATATTGCGCTCCTAACGGAGCTTCCATTGTCATCCCCATATATGTTAATCTTTTGTCATGGGCCATATAAAGACACACGTCTGTGCGTCAATAAATTCCTATTTACAAATTCCAGCCTTCCCTGTATGTGTGTTTGATATACTCCTCGGCGGCTGGTTTTGCCTTCATGGTTTTATATTGTGTATCGAAATGAGGATCACCATTGACAACGGTAAACTTATCGCTGGTCACCACCCTGATTTCGTCTTCGTTACTGATATTGGTGATTTTCATGTTTTCGCTATCCCACAACAGTTTCCGTTTCAAATCCTGTAACCTTACGGCGAGGTTGCCCATAACCACTACTTCGTTCAATGGCCCGGAATAATTGAAATTCGAGCTGGTTTCCACCCTGCTGTCCGGGCTTTCCTTACAGGCACGTATCCAATCCAACTCATGACCGCCGCTCATGGCATTCTCTATCCTGCGGATTGTTGGCTCGGGACGTTTGTAATCATTGTGCAGCTCATCGGGCAACAAAATCGGATCACGGCCATAACAACCTGTCATCAATTTACCCTTGGTCCCGATAAACAAAACGCCCCCACTTTGATCGCCCATTATCTGGCCGTCTTTTAACTCTTCCGGTCGGGGTGGCAATAACCCACCATCGTACCAGGTCATTTTCAAAGGTGGCAGTTTGATTTTGCCAATCTTTCCCCGGTCGGGGAATTCATAATGTACAATTTCAGAATGGGGTGCGCTCTCGGTATTCACCTGTGTTGAACTCCCACTTATGGAAGTGGGTTGCCCGAGTTTTAACGCCCAAAAAGCCGGATCCACAATATGATTGGCCATATCGCCCAAAGCCCCTGTACCAAAATCCCACCATGCACGCCAATTCCAGGGAGTGTAAGATGGGTGGTAGGGCCGCCATTTGGCCGGGCCGATAAACAAATCCCAAGCAAGTGTGGGTGGCGTGGAAGGTGTTTCTTTGGGCCTTTCCAAGCCCTGTGGCCAGATGGGGCGGTTTGTCCAGGCATGGACTTCGGTAATTTCCCCAATCGCCCCGTCCCAAATCCATTCACACGTTTGACGGATGCCTTCACCGGAATTGCCCTGATTGCCCATCTGTGTGGCCACTTTATGTTCATTGGCCAATTGTGTGAGCATCCTCGATTCATAAACCGTATGGGTCAATGGTTTTTGGACATAGACATGTTTACCCATTTTCATTGCAGTTGCTGCAATCATAGCATGTGTATGGTCGGGGGTTGCAACAATAACCCCGTCAATGGAATCCCCTAACTCATCAAACATCTTCCGGTAATCCTTGTATTTTTTCGCACCGGGATATTGCCCGAACAAACCGGAGGCATAATCCCAATCCACATCGCACAATCCTATTATGTTCTCGCTGTTGCAATTATTTACATTGGTGCCTCCCATTCCACCAACACCAATTCCCACAATATTCATTTTGTCGCTGGGGGCAACATGTCCCAATCCTCCAACCACATAGCTTGGCAAAATCGTAAACCCGGCAACTGCCGTACCCACGTTTCCGATGAAACGTCTTCGGCTAAGGGTATTATTTTCTTTTTTTTTCATGTGTTGTAGTTTTTTGATTGAATTTATGTATGTTGGTTTTGTCATGATTTTGGAGCTTCCCTTCGACAAGCTCAGGGCAAGCCTCCAAATTCCCGCCAAAACCTACCTCATTGTTTTTTATTACCCCGCATTTCGCTACGCTACATACGGGGTTATCCCGAATCTTCGGGACTCCTAAGGAGCATTTCATTCACACCCAAATTTTGATCAACTGATTACCATTTCGTTTCATAAATGAATTATTAATCAAACAAACTATATCACTTGATAACTAATCTCAACTCCATAAATATAATAAACCATCCAAAATTAAAAATCTATTTCAATTGCTTTATCTGTCCGGCTGCTTTCAAATGCAAGTTCGATAAGCCGGATTACATTCCTTGCTTCTTTAGTCTTTACTGACATATCACCATCATTTCGTAATACATCAAACACATTATCATAAAATCCCATATAGTTTCCCGGTTCCGTTTCAATGCTCCCATCAATATTCAAATCCTGATAATCAATAGTAATCATTCCCCAATTTTCGGGATTTTCTGAACCCCAATCCTCTCCTTCAGGCATCCGGCCAGTTCTTAGATTTTCTTCCTGTGGGTCGATACCAAATTTAACATAGGAGCCCAGAACTCCGTGAATCACAAAACGGGGTCCTATCCCCTCCACTAGCATTCCTGCAGAAAGTATTACATTCAGGCTTTTATAGTTAAGTATCAATTTAAAATAATCATCCGCTTCCCCTCCTTCACGTTGTGATTGAATATTTGCTTTTACTGAAATTGGTTTCCCAAAAAGATGAAGTGCCTGATCGATCAAGTGGGAACCCAAATCATACAATATCCCAGCTCCCGGAATCGGGAATTCGCGCCAGGCGAGTGAATTTACTTCAGGTTTAAACCTATCGAAATGCGCTTCATATTCCTGGATATTTCCCAACACCCCTGTTTTCAACACTTTTTTGATCGTAAGGAAATCCCCGTCCCACCTCCGGTTTTGATAAACAAATATCTTTCTATCCAATGATTTGGCCAGTTTGATCAATTCATCCGCTTCCTTGCTTGTTGGGGTAAAAGGCTTTTCAACTACCACGTGTTTTCCTGCTTTCAGGCAATCACTAACCATCTGAAAATGAAGCGTGTTGGGTGTACATACAACAATCAACTCGATTTCAGCATCATTTAACAACTCCTTATAATCCTCAACAACATCTATGTAGGGATAAATCAGTTGGGATTCCTTTTCATGCTGTTCCACGATTTTTTTTATTTCGAAGCCCTGACTTATATGCAGAAAAGGGGCATGGAATACCTTTCCCGATAATCCAAAACCAATGATCCCTGTTCCGATTGTTTTTTTCATATTTCCAAAGCTTTGTGACTTTCCGAATATCTGTACAATTTGGTTTTATCATGATTTTCGGCTACCCTTCGACAAGCTCAGGGCAGGCTTCGAAAATCCCTGCCAAAACCTTTCTCCGCAATCTTTTTTTCCCCGTATTCCGCTCCGCTTCATACGGGGCTAACAATATTTCGCTCCTCTATAACTTTTTAATTATCCACTTCTATATTGAAACTTTTTTTGCATTTGTTTCAGAATATGGTTTTTAAATAATCATAGCTAACGGCAATACTATCAAAGGGATCCATTTGAAATGATCCCTGCTCAAGGTAAAACTCTTTCATCCCTGCTTTTTCTTTTTTGGCAAAAATCGCCTTAAAATCAATGATCCCATTTCCTATTTCCGTTGACTCCCTATTCATGTCATGCACCATATC
>JAADJA010000029.1 GCA_013151015.1 Chlorobiota bacterium | reverse complement strand
TGTTTACCGGTAAAAGGTTGATGCCAAAGTTGGGCTGCTTGAACGAACCGTTCGAGAAATGCTTAAAACCAACGGCCCCATAAGCTGCCCACTTTTCGTTGAATTTATAGTTCATGTCGAGTTCAAGATGGACATATATATTTCTTTCCGAACCAAGGAATACATTCGTGGGGTTGTTGATCGAATCAAAGGCATTGAAGTTGTACGAAATCCCATATGCACCTGAATAGGAAAGGGTGAATTTTTTATTCTCTTCGAATTTAATGGGGATCGTCAGGAAAAAATAAAGGGCATTTGGATATCCCACATCGGCATTGTGAAACGTGGAACTATAAAAACCCAGTCCAAAGTAAGGCCTCCGGTAAACATTGCTGTAAATATCATTCGGATCGGTTTTCCTGAAACCCAGGCGAAAATCCAGCCCCTGGTAAAAAGAGCTGTTCAGGATTTGATCAGACCATTCGGTATCCGTACCCATCATCGCCCCAAATTCATAACGGGCATCTATGTATTTTGCATATTTCTTTTGGGGTTTTGGTGAAACTGTTTCCGAGTCCTGGGCAAAAACAAACTGCGCCGAAAAGAAGAAAACAAGGGGAAATAAAATCGTGTTGAACTTCATGTTATTATTGATTATCATGACAAAATCCTTATTTAGCTTGAGGGCTTCAAAAGTATTGAATTTATCTTTGAAAAATGGGTAAGAAATTGCTCACAGGAAAGTTCAACAATCAAGAAAGCATTCTTGCAGTTTAAAACGCTTCCCTGATGGTCATAAAAATTGCCGCAGGCCCATTCCCCATTCCGTAATCAAACCGGAAATTCAGTTTATCATTCTTTAGCAACCGGAACCGAAACCCCAATCCATACATATAAACCAGGTCATCTAAGTAAAAAGCACCCAGTTCCGGGGCACTTTGACCAAAGCCCGCAAAGGCAACCGCCCCGAACCTGCCACCAAATCCTCTCCGGTATTCCCCCTGTACCAAATATTTTTGTTTGTCGATATGCTTATTGGAATTATCGATGCTCCTGAGCAGGTTTTGCCCACCTAATTTGGGGAGTTTATAAAATGGGGCATTGCCGCCACTTCTTGTCCACAATGCCTGAAATGCCAAAACATTCTTCTTTGAAATCACATCGTGGAAAAACCGCAGGTCAAATTCGGTTATGTCAAAACTGAAATCAAACCCATATTCCATGACACTTGCACTGAAATAAATCCCCCGGCCGGGGTACAAAATATCGTCCCGTGTATCGACCCTTATTTCCAATCCGCCACCTCCATGGAAGCCTCCGTTATAACCGGTGATGGAATTGTTCAGCAAATTCCCCTCGAAATTCCTGTTCAGGATGTAACCAATGTCATACTTAAGTCCAATAAAATAGTTTTCATGTAGTGATTTCAGGAACGAACCAAAAACCGAATACGTATTTTGATCATAAACCGAAAAACCCTCAGAAGGTTTGCCTATCCCAAAAAACACCAAGGGCATTTTATAAATGTTGATTTTTGAACCGATGAACCAATTGGTTTTCGTGAACCTGAAAAAATCACTTTCAAATTCAAGAAAGCTTTTTGTGGAATAAGAAACAGAGGGGACAAGTGTAGTGGGCCTGTAATACCTTGATTTGGAAACAGGCTCATCTTCATTTAAAATAATGGCCGCAAATGCACCAAGGGCAAAACCTGCCTCATCGCTATAAGTAATTGTTGGAAAAAATGTAACGGAATACTTTTCCCTGTCCATCGTGAGGACGTTCATCACCTTCTCAATAAACAGATTGACCCCGGAAGTATCTGAAACATCACTCTCCTGTGCATTTACATTTGCCAAAATCAACAAAAAAGCGAAAACAACAAAGAACCTTTTGACCAACATCCCCATTTATCTATTATTTCGTTTTTATCATTTCCAACAATTCATGGGCAGATTTATCGTCCGGGTGTTTCTTCAACCATTCCTTCACGTACTCCCCTGCTTTTTCGTTCATATTGCTTTTCATATGGAAATCAATAAGCGCCATCAGGTAATCGGGGTTTTCGGGATCAAGTTCATAAGCTTTTACAAATGCTTTCCCGGCCTTTTGACCGTTTTTCAGATATTGATGAACAAGCCCCAGGTTATAAAAAACCCTTGGCCTGTCGGGCATGAGTTCGGAAGCAGCTTGCAAATAGGCCGCCGCTTCCCGATAATCTCCCTTTTCGGCCATCAACAATCCCAAAGAATAATAGGTATCAGGTAATTCGGGGTGGTTTTCCACAACGTCTTTTAAAAGGATTTCAGCTTTGTCGTTTTTCCCCTCACGGTTGTACAACATGGCAAGGTTGATTTTCGCAGGGTAAAATAAATTATCGATCCGGATGGCTTCTTTGAAGTTATCTTCTGCTTTTTTCGTTTCCCCGATATTCGAGTACAAATTTCCAAGGTTATGCCTGCTTGTTGCAAAATCGGCACTGTATTCCATCACTTCAATATACTCCTTGATCCCGGTATCGAGCAATGATTTCATTAAAGAATCAAGTTGAACGGAAGGTACGGCAGACAACAACAGGCTTGCGGACAAACGGACAAGGCGGGTGGAATCGCTGAGCAAAGGGGAAATGCTCTTTACAAGGTCGTCCATATCCGTTGCCACAAATGACTTTGCAGCTTCGTTGCGGACCATTGGATCGGGATCATCAAGTAATTCACGGACCAACTCATTTGACTCTTCGGTTGGAAAATGGCCCAGGTAAATTGTGGCAGCCGCTCTCACAATCGGCGGGTTCAGTTTATCAACTGTAATTCCCGTAAGTTCATCAACAGAAGAGGCATCACCCAGGATCGCTTTTGAAAAGACCTCGCCAAACTGTGGTCGTTTTAGCGTTCCATACCATTTCTTCGTGAAACTTGCGGCCCACTCCAGGGATTTATCTTTGTGGCATTGACTGTTACAGGCATTTGGCGTACCAAGCAAAACGCTTAGATCCGGTCGCGGTATCCTCATACTGTGGTCGCGTCTGAAATCCACGCCCATATAATATCCACCGGGCATATGGCAATTAATGCACTTCGCCCCCTCTCCCACTTCTATTGTTTCTTTTCCATTACTCAGAACAATGGGATTCCCATCTTCACCTTCATATTTATGAAAATGATGGGCATGGGTATCATAATCCGCTTTCACATGGCATTGTTGGCAAAGCCTGTTATCTCCCCCAAATTTCACCTTTAGACTGTGGACATCATGGCAATCGGTGCACCGCACATTGTTCATGTACATTTTGCTTTGTGTGAAAGAAGCATATACATAATCCTCCTCCAAAATCTGTCCGTCCACATGATAATAAGGTTCTACGGGCATTTGTGGCCCAATAATATCAAACTCGTTTTTTCGGGGATGCACAAAATCACCGAACGAACTCCGCCGGGCATGACAATAGGCACATTGACCTACTAACTGCTGCGATGTAAGATTGCGGGTCTGGACTTCAAATCCCGAATTGGCCATTTCCGGTCGTTTGCCTTCTCCAAGGGCGGCCCATTTATTATGCTCCGAACCAGGGCCATGGCAAGCTTCGCAACTTACGTCTATTTCTGACCAGGTGGTATTGAAAACATGGGTGTTGGGATCGTAATTCTTTTTGAGGTTCGTTGAATGGCATTCGGCGCACATGCCGTTCCAGTTTTGTCCGTTATTGGTCCAATAAAGCCAATCGTCGGGTTTAACAACATCCCCATGATATACCGAATCGGAAAGATGGTACCAGCGGTTCTTATCTGTGTCCCAGGTAATCTGTAAACATTGTAACCTCCCATCCTCAAAAGGGACAAGGTATTGCTGCAAAGGTCTGTAACCAAATGTATATGCAATCTGGAAATCACCGGGCTTTCCCCCCGGGCCACGGGTATGCACATAGAACTTCCCATCCTTTTTGTACATGCGGTTCACAAAACCGTCCCGCTCAAATTCAGCATTGTCAAAATCGCCCAAAACCGTTTCTGCAATGGCGGTATCCATGGCCATATCATGGTCGGAACCTTTCCATGAATAAAACTCATCGGGATGGCATTCCATACATGTCTGCCTTCCGACAAATGTGGCCGGTTCTTTTGTTTGGTTTTTTTGAAAATTGCATGAACTGAATAGAAGTATATTAATAAATAAAAGAATCAAATAAGAGGTCTTTTTCATTGTTCCCAATGCTTTTGAATTTAAAAGGTGTAAAGATAGGGTGTTTTTATTGCAATTCGGGCATGAGGATGTATTTTAAGGAATTACATTCATTTACAAGCAAGGCATAAATCCCTTGCCTGCAATGCTCCATATCAGACTTGCGCCAGTTGACTAACGGCAAGCTTGGCTGAGAAGCAAAATTTTCTAATCCCATCACAGTTATAAACCGTGATGGGCTGGGGTTTTTTTGAAGAATTGAACCCAATTGTTGATGAAAAGGCTTTTAGTATTGCGGTAGTTGGAATTGTGGGAGGAAAACAATCGACAATCGGATTGTAAATCCCGCCAGACAGGGTTAAGCGAAATGTTACCAGTTGCCAAATAAAATTTAATAATGAGGCAGCAAGCATTAATAAGTAGATGTATAACCATAAATTAATAAATGAAGCTGTTTTATACTTTTTGACAAACTGTATTACAACAAAACTTAAAAGTAATGACACTAAAAGTGACATGAAAACACCAATGATAGATTCTTCAATTTTAAAACTATTTATATATAGCTGAAATCCAGATGAAACTATAAATAAAGCTGCCAAGATATAAATTTTATTCCCTTTCATATATAATCTTTAGACTTAAATCAAAAGATATGTGTCGTATACCTTGTGGAGTGACTTTCAGGGTGGGTACTTTTCCTCCTCCAGCAACTCCTGTTGTCATTTTTGTAACTTTATTGTTATTTGTCTCAATAGATGTCTCAGTTTGAATACCTGGCACCCCAGATCCAGTAGTAATGGTGCCTTCACTTTTATTAATGCCATCTTCTCCTTTTATATATTTTAATTCAGCTCCATTTCCTTTAACTTGGAATTGCCCACTAATAACTATATCAGTATTGCTATCACTTTCAAAATTATTCTCAATGCTATTTTGACTTAAACTATATGTTGATGAAATACTCCAAGAGGATTCAGATGTTTGAATAGAGAAACCTGCACCAAATTCTCCTTTTAACTTCACCTGACCACCAATTTCAGTTGTTGATTTTGTTTCAGCCTTTAGTTGAACTTTTGTATTCTCTTTAATATCCATAACAATTTCTTTTCCTGTTTCCCCAATAGATTTAACAATACTATGCATTGCTTGATTAGCTTTAGTTACAGCATATGAAGCAGCCATTTTAAGTAAATCCTCTCCCCAACCCTTTCCATTTATGTCAATTCTTTTTATTGGATTATTCCCAGTATAATTATAAGGCGACCAAGAATAATACTTATCCACATATGGATCAAAAGTATGGAACCTTCCCAAAGTAGCATCATAGAACCTAGCCCCGTAATCGTACCACTCCAGCCCAAACTCATCCTGCAACTCCTTGCCGTTGTACAGGTATTTATTTTTGTAATCAGTACCGGACTGGTAGGCCAAACCTGTCATGGCCATACCAAAGGGGTAGTAGCTGTCTTCCTGTATTACCGTTCCTGTTTGGTCAAAGGTCACCCGTGTGTTGCCAAGGTGGTCCTTTAGGAAATACTGGTATTCGAAAGAGCCATCTTCATTTGCCATTATGCGACCTTCGGCAGTGAGGATGTACCTTAACACATTATCCTCATATACAAAACTTCCGATGTAATCGGTTACAGTTTCAGTAATGCCATTTATTTTTGTATGTTTCCTGAGTTTTATTCCCATGGCATCGTAAAGGTAGTTAATCGCATTTGAGTTGTTATCTGTATTGATTGCGATTTGTTGTGGCAAATTTAAGGAATTATATTGAATGTTACCGTGGATGGTTTTGGCATTTCAAATGCCTTGTATGGATACATTCTTGTTGCAAACGAGAACGAGTGGTGGGATTTTTGGGAATCCGTTTCACAAATCCCAAACAGCAAGGGAAAAAAAGGAATCGGCGTCATCAGGAACCAATGGGAAGGCCTCGTGCCGGAGCGTGAGGAATCCCCTTACGGTCATGGCAGCCGGTGTTTGCTTTGAGTGCCCTGACAACTGTTGTTTTGGCTTTGCCTTTTGGTTGTTGGCAATCATTCGTGGTAGGGGGATTTCTCCCTCTTATGCCTGTTCTTGCGCATTGGGTCGAAATGACTACATAATAGTTGCCAGAAGCCTTCCATAGTAGCGGGATTATCTTGTACTGCGGCCATTGCCAAAATCCCTTGGAGCGGTTACAGGAAAAGACAAATAATTGTCAGGGACAGCACACTATTAAGACCAATTCCAAATTACGATAAATCCGTAAAACCACATATTTTCGTACACCCAAAACCATCTGTTTTGCGTCTTAATACAGAAATCCATACAAATAACAATTTGTTTAATCAATTAAAACTTTAAAAGATGAGAAAATTAAGTACATTATTGCTTTTATTAGGTATGTCTGCCTTCGTATTCGGACAGACATATGTTTCTGAAGATTTCAACAGTAACCAAATGCCACCAACAGGATGGTCAATTGACGATCAGGCCGCACAATGGTCCGTAGAGGGCTCGGCCAATGCCGGAGGGGTTGCACCCGAAGCTAAATTCCATTACACAAATGGAAACGCAACCAGCCGATTGATTTCCCCGGCAGTTGATTTAAGCGGATTATCATCCGTATCGTTTACTTTTTCACATTTCCTTGATGATTATTCAGGAAGTGGATATTCTTTGGGCGTAGCCACCACTTCCGGTGCAAGCGGTACCTGGACAGATGTTTGGACCGTGAACCCAACAGGTGACATTGGCCCTGAAACACTTTCATTTGAAATCGACAATGCCGATGTTGGACAGGCCGATTTTCAGTTTTGCATTTATTTTTCAGGAAATATGTACAATCTCGATGATTGGTATATTGATGACATTATTTTGTACAACCCTCTTGATCTCGATGGCGTATTGATTTCCATCACAACACCAACATATGTTAGTGGTACTGCCGAAGTAACCGGTGTTGCAAAGAACTTTGGAAACAATCAAATTACCTCGCTTGATATTGACTGGGAAGTTGATGGAATGGTTCACTCGACATTTATCGATGGGTTGAGCCTTGATTTTGGCGACACTTACGATTTCACCTGTACCGATCTTTTTGACTTTCCAATCGGGTCTTATGATTTGATGGTCACTATTGCACAGGTGAATGGGACAGAAGATGACGACCCAGACAACAACTCATTGACAAAAGAGGTAAATGTTGTTAGCCATACTGTTGACAAAAAAGCTGCTTTAGAAGAGTTTACAAGCTCAACATGCGCACCTTGTGCAGCGTTTCATGTTAGTTTTGTTCCTTGGTGCGATACACATGCAGACGAAATGACCCTGGTAAAATATCAAATGAACTGGCCCGGAAGTGGAGACCCTTACTATACTGAAGAGGGTGGGGTAAGAAGGAACTATTATGGTGTGACCTGGGTGCCATGGTTGGTTGGTGATGGTGAATTCTGCAACACAAATACTGCCTCGGCCCAGGCTGTTTTGGATGCCGCCGCAGCGACCCCCGGGCTTATGAGCCTTGTGTGTTCACATTCATTGGACGGTACCGTAATGACAATTACGACGACAATACTCCCCTATGCCAACTTTAATGGCTTTAAAGTAACCATTGATGTTTTCGAATACCTGACAACAGAAAATACAGGGACAAACGGGGAAACCTCCTTTGAGCATGTGATGATGAAAATGGTGCCCGGGCCCAATGGAACATCTGTTGACCTGGTTGACAGGGTTCCTTATACAATTACCGAAACCGTTGACCTCGCAGGGACCAATGTTGAAGAATGGGACGATCTCGGTGTTGCGGTCATTGTGCAAAACACTTCCTCAAAATTCGTCTTCCAATCCGGTTATTCGCTGGAAGATATGGCATATGCCACCGAAGGAAGACTTTCTGCAATTTACGTTGACGGGGAAGCAATTGCCAATTTCGATCCCGATGTGATGGATTACGATGTTGATTTACCATCCGGCACGGTTGAAATGCCCGCTATTACCGCTGAATTAATGGATGCCAATGGAATTAAGGTAATTGTCCCGGCAAACGGGTTCCCGGGAACCGCAACAATTGATTCCTATGGCCAGGATTTGGCAACACATTATACTTACAATGTCAACCTTTCGGTTCTGACCGGAATCGGAAACGAAACATTTGAAGCTGTCGAGGTTTATCCAAACCCAACAAACGGGAAGCTTTACCTAAAAGGTGCCGACAACACAAATATAAAAGTCTATAGTGCAATCGGAAATGAAGTTGCTTCATATGAAGGTTTCACAGGAAATATCATCGACCTTTCAAATCTTGGGAACGGTATTTATTTTATCCATACCGTACTTGAGGACAAAACAGTTGTGAACAAGAAAATCAACTTATACAGATAGGGCGTTATTGCGTTTAAACAAAAAAGGCCATCAAACGATGGCCTTTTTTGTTTTTATGACCGAAGTCCTTTATGAATCTGCAGAACCTGCGGAATGATCAATTGTTCACCATCGTTGAAAACAATAAAGTCCGCCAGCTTTTTCTTTTTTTCCTGATCCCATTGGTTCTTCATCCGCTCCTTTACTTCGCTTTCTGTGGCATTGTCACGTTTCATCACACGCTTTACGGCGATTTCTTCCGGGCAACTTACAACAATGGTTTTGTCGAAAAACCTATAAAATCCACTTTCAAATAAAATGGCCGCTTCCTGAACGACATAGGGTTCTTCGGAATGCCTGGAACACCAATCCTCAAAATCTTTCCTTACCAGCGGATGGATCACTGAGTTCAAAAAAGCAATTGCCTGCTTATCATTAAAAACCAAATTGGCCAGTTTTTTTCGATCAATTTCATCTTTGGCAAAAACAATATCCCCAAATTCATTTTTGAGTTTGTTCTTTACCTCAGGGAACAACAAAAAGCCCTTTGCCCTTTTATCGGAATGGTAAACAGGGGCACCGAACACCTCAAATATCCGTGCAACGGTGCTTTTGCCAGAACCAATATTCCCTGTCAATCCAACTTTAACCATCTTTTTTTAAAACTAAAAATTCAACGTCCTCTGGGTTTATCCTGGTGATTTTGATAAATGAAGGTTGCCGGATGATTTTCACGCGCAGCTTGTTTGCCAGGTTCAGGTCAACGGCGGTGTCATAACCCAAAATAAACATATCGCCGTTTATCCGCTTAAAATCTTTTAACGCAACAAGATAGGTTACGCTTATTTTTTCAGGAAAGGTTTTAACCTGCATATCTTCAAAATGGCCAATCGTTATGGGCAATTCAATGGTTGATTCCGTGAACCGCTCAACAATCAAGCTAAGACTGGTTTTGTTTTCCGAAAGATCGACATCCAAGGTTTTCCAAGGGTTGGTCAAGCTTATGTTTATCGTTTTTGATTGGTTTATCCCTGACAATTTGCAAAGTTCGGTCTTCACAAAACCAATTGTATCTATTACATCATTGGCACCGATAACAAAAACACTGTCCGGGTCAAGTACAAGCGAATCCGCTAACTGGAATTGTTTTTCAAAAGAAAGATCCACATTTGCTATTACCGGTACTTTTTTGCTTGTCACCGTCGAAAACTCAAAATAAATGTTCTGGGGGGAAACGGATACCAATTCCTGGGCAAGGCCATGCTCCCTTATTAATTTTTTCGCCATTTCCGATGTTGGGATACTTGCCACATATTTCCCACCGTCCTTATGTATATCAAGCGACCTGAGGTCAAATCGAATAGGTTTCTTTAATGTGAGGTACTCCAATGTGATGAGTTTAAAGCCACTGGATGAAAGCCGAAACGACAACAGGCTGTCAGGGGTATTGGTAAGGACAAGATTGGAAGGGGCTTTTCCATAAAGAATCGGGAAATCAATGGTTTCCATGTTCTTCTTCGACAATACGATCAGAAACCAAATCAAAATGGAAATAGCAAGGCAAATCAAAAAAACATAAAGCTGATTCCTCAACTTTTCATCCTTTGGGTTACCTATTCTTTTTATAAGATCTGATTTCAAGATAAAGGGGGTTTTCGTAATGTGTTACACAATATCCCCATAGTGCATCCATTTTCAAATACATATTATATCCATAAATTGATGCTCCTGGCTATTTGGCCCCAAGCTGCGATGAACCATCCATTGCCACCGCTGATTTTGCAATTTTCAACCTGTTCTGCCCTTCTACCTCTATGGTAATTGTTTCGTCCTGAATTTCTATGATTTTTCCATAAATCCCACCAATGGTAACAATCTTGTCCCCTTTTTTCAAGGCTTCGCGGTATTTCTTCTGGTCTTTGGTTTTCTTCATCTGTGGTCGGATAAAAAACAAATAAAACACAAGGACAATAAGGATCAATGGAAGAAAACTCATAATTCCACCTTGGCCTTCAGACCCTTCGGGAGAGGTCATTAATAATATGTTCAAAAAATTCATGTTCATCGTTTTAAGTTTAATGTTAGGGTGTAACCACCATTGCTTTTATTCTAAGTATTGTTTTGTTCGGCTGGCAATTGCTCGCCACGGTAATTGTTTTGTTTTGGATTCCCTTTCTGCCTTCACTGTCGAAGGTCACCGTTATTTTTTCTTTTTCCCCAGGCTTGATCGCTGTTTTTGGGAAACGGGTCACGGTACACCCGCATGACGAATTTACCTGGGAAATCACCAGATCGCTTTTCCCCGTATTGGTAAACCGGAAATTAAAAGAGACTTTTTCGCCCTGGATTATTTTCCCGAAATCGTGTACATCTTTATCAAAACTGATTAACGGCAATTCATCAAGGGAGTTATCACCTGAAGCTGAAACAGGGTTGTTCACAACATCTGTAGAGATTCCGCCTTCACGATTGTTCCCACAAGATGTCAGGATTCCAGCAGTTATTAAAAGAAAAAAAATCGACCTCATTTTTATTTTTTTTTAGAGTGCAAAATTAGAAAAATTATCAAGTCTATTTAAAAAGATTTATTTAAGTTTGTTAAATTGTAATAATGGGTAATTAGGGAAGGTAATTGGTTGTAATTGATGGTAATTAAGTTGTAATTGGTTGTAATTAAGAACTTCGTATAAAACCATGCATTAATCAATTACGCAAAGCGAATTACGCACGTAGTGCAAATTACCCGTAGTAAATTACGCACGCAGTGCAAATTACACGAAGTAAATTACATTATAAATATGTTAATCTACTTAATTGGATACATGGGAAGTGGGAAAACCACGATTGGGAAAATATTGGCCAAAAAACTTGGTTATGGGTTTATCGACCTTGACGATATGATCGAAAGGAAATACAAAATTGATGTCAGTGGTATTTTCAGGAAATATGATGAGAAGTCATTTCGGAAAATCGAACATGACAGCCTTTTGTCCACCTTCCTTTCTTCGGATACGGTTATTGCAACGGGAGGGGGCACACCTTGTTTTTTTGACAATATGGAATTGATGAACAAAAACGGGACAACTGTTTACATTGAGATGGGTATTTTGTCGTTGTTCCAACGCATTAGCGCTTCCAGAAGACCAAGGCCTTTGGTGGAAGGGAAATCACCGGATGAATTAAAACGATATATCCAGGTTCATTTAAAAAAACGCCTCCCCTATTATTCACAGGCATTGATAACAATCAAGGGGGAAGATTTCAATCCAGGTGCATTAATCGAAAAAATAAAAAATCTTAAAACATTAAACTTATGAAATCATACCGAAAGGAACTCTGGTTCCAAACCCACAGCAGAAGACAACTGATCAACATCACCCCGGACGTGCAAGTGTGCATCCATGAAAGCGGTGTACAGGAAGGCCTGTGCCTGGTAAATGCCATGCACATTACGGCCAGTGTTTTTATCAATGACGATGAAAGTGGCCTGCACCAAGACTATGAAACATGGCTGGAAAAACTGGCCCCGGAAAAACCTTATTCGCAATACCGTCACAATGGCTTTGAAGATAATGCCGATGCCCACCTTAAACGTACGGTTATGGGAAGGGAAGTGGTTTGTGCCATCACCAAAGGTCAATTGGATTTTGGTCCCTGGGAACAAATATTCTATGGCGAATTTGATGGAAAAAGGAGAAAACGGGTTCTTGTGAAAATCATTGGGGAGTAAAAGAAAGATTCAATGCTTTAATGCTTCAAGGGGAAAATGCCTCAAAGACTCAAGAATGGAATCATATGGCTTTTAACAAACTGCCCAATTGCAAGCTGTCGTGTCCCTGTCGCACAGACTTACTTCAACACAACAGGTTTCCTTTCCAGCAGCATCACGTTTTCCACATGTTGGGTATGCGGGAACATGTCCACCGGTTGGATTTTCAAAACATTGTAGGATTCGGATAAGATGGCAGCGTCCCTTGCCTGCGTGGCCGGGTTACAACTCACATATACTATCTTTTTAGGAGCGGCTTTCAAAATCTGCCTTACGACTTTTCCGTGCATGCCTGCCCTTGGGGGATCGGTTATGATTACATCAGGATTTCCATGCTCACCAATAAATTCGTCGTCCAGGATTTTCAACATATCTCCCACGAAAAAAACCGTATTATCAATATTATTGATCCTGGAGTTCTCCTTTGCGTCCTCGATGGCCATTTCTACCGATTCGATCCCAACTACCTTTTTGGCCTTTGATGCCACAAAATTGGCAATGGTCCCAGTTCCGGTGTATAAATCGTAAACAATTTCATCGCCCTGTAAATCGGCAAACTCCCTTGCTGTTTTATAGAGCTCGTATGCTTGCTTTGAATTTGTCTGATAAAAAGATTTGGGGCCGATCTTGAATTTCAGGCCCTCCATTTCTTCCATTATAAAAGGTTGTCCCTTAAACAACTCAACATCCAGATCGTAAATAGTATCATTTGTTTTGGGGTTCACGACATACATAAGGGAAGTTATTTCGGGGAATTTATCAGCAAGATGGTTTAAAACCCCATTGACCTTTTCCTTATCATCTTCCCTCACGACCAAAATCACCATCCATTCCCCAATCGAGGTATTTCGGATTATCAGGTTGCGCAAAAAACCGGTCCACTTTTTCACATCATAGAACTCCAGCTTGTTTTCATCGGCATATTTCTTAACGGCAAGCCGGATATCATTTGAAGGGCTGGCCTGCAGATAACAATTCTCGATATCCAGGATCCGGTCCCACATTTTGGGGATATGGAAACCCAGGCCGTTCATGTTCCTATCGGCAAAATCAATGTCCTTTGAAAATTCGGTCAACCAACGCATATTGGAGAACGTATATTCCAATTTGTTGCGATAAAAATAATCTTCTGCAGAACCGAGGATGGGTCGGATTTCGGGCACTTCGATTTTCCCGATCCGCCTTAAACCTTCCACCACTTGCTTTTCCTTGAAATACAACTGATCGGCATATTTCATGTTCTGCCACTTGCAACCACCGCAAACACCAAAATGCTCACACTTTGGCTCAGTCCTTCTTTCCGAATACTTGTGGATATGGGTTGCTTTCCCCTCCAGAAAAGATTTCTTTTTCCTGATAAGTTGCACATCAGCAATATCTCCTGGAACAACATAAGGGACGAAAACCACTTTTTCATTATATTTCCCAACAGCCTTACCTTCTGCGGCGGCATCAATAAATTCCATTTCCTTTACCAACGGCAAAAGGCGCTTCTTTCTACCCATGTTTTTTAATTTGATGCAAAAGTAAATATTTTAAGTTCACAGATAATTTCAGTAAATAATCAGGATATAAAAAAATCAATGTATATTTACGACCCTAAAACAAATCATTAACAAAAAACTTAAATCATGGAAAATCAGGACACAAACATTTCTGAAGTAAATCAACAACCCGTAACCTATGCCGGTTTCTGGTGGCGTTTCCTTGCTGCAATCATTGATTGGATTGTTGTTGGTATTGCACAACAAATAGTTATCATGCCGTTCCTCGGGTTACTGGGCATTTCATTTTTTAACGCAAGCCAAAACGGGGGCATGATGGATGAAGAAGGGGCCTTACTTATGCTGGCCGCCATGATACCTATGTTCGGTGTTTCGTTTTTTATAAACTGGCTTTATTTCGCATTGATGGAATCTTCTAAATTGCGGGGGACACTTGGCAAAATGGCCTTGAGCATCAGGGTAACCGACATGAACGGCGAAAGGGTTTCCTTTGGTCGGGCAACAGGCAGGTATTTTGGAAAAATCTTATCAGCAATGATATTTATGATCGGGTACATCATGGCAGGCTTTACCGCAAAAAAACAAGCACTGCACGATATGTTGGCCGGTTGCCTTGTGATTAAAGAATAGCCCGGACTTTCCAGCGTCGGTACGACCTGGAAACGTCAGGGTTGAAACCTTAACAAATCCCGAAACAATGAAAATCCTACCGATTGAAGAAATCAGGAAGGCAGATGCCTATACCATAGAGCATGAACCCATTTCGGACATCGACCTGATGGAAAGGGCCGCAACGGAATTGCATGATTGGATCCTTGCAAAAACATCTTCCAGGAAACCGGTCAAAATATTTTGTGGATTGGGGAACAATGGCGGTGACGGTTTTGCCCTTGGCAGGATGTTGGCCGTTTCAGGGTTTCAGGTGACGGTTTTTATCGTGAAGTATTCCGATAAGATGTCGGACAGTTGCCGGATCAATTATGAGCGAGCTGGGAAAATTAAAGGAGTTGAACTAATTGAGATCGAGAAAGGGGATATTTTACCCAAAATTTCAAACGATGAATTAATTGTCGATGCCATTTTTGGCTCTGGGCTTACCCGGCCAATAACGGGATTTATAGCAGATATTGTTGAACACATAAACGGCAATGGAGGTATTACGGTTTCCATTGATGCCCCGTCCGGCTTTTTCTGCGATAGCACGAACAAAGAAAACGCAGGGGGAATTGTCAAAGCCGATTACACCTTGAGTTTCCAGTTCCCGAAACTGGGTTTCCTTTTTCCCGAAAACGACATTTTGGTCGGACAATGGGTCGTTCTTCCCATCGGTCTTCACCCAGGGTTTATCGAAAAAGTCCAGGTTGACAACTTCTTTGTCCGAGCAAGGGATTGCAGGCCATTGTTGAAACCCAGGTCAAAATTCGCCCATAAAGGGACTTTTGGCCATGGGTTGTTGATTGCCGGCGGATACGGGAAAATGGGTGCGGCCCTCCTTGCCGCAAAGGCCGGTCTGAAATCCGGGGCCGGGTTGATTACGGCCCATATTCCCGAAAAAGGGAATACGATTGTCCAAACGGCCGTCCCCGAAGCAATGGTCAGCATCGATCCTGACCCAAAGCATTTTAGCGAAGTACCAAAGCTTGCAAAATACAATGCCATTGCCATTGGCCCCGGAATTGGAACCGGTAAGGAAACGCAAAAAGCCTTGAAAACGCTTGTTCAAAATGCAGCCATCCCGCTTATTTTTGATGCGGATGCTTTGAATATCCTGAGCGAAAACAAAACATGGATACCTTTTATCCCACCCGGAAGTATATTCACTCCCCATCCCGGGGAATTCCAAAGATTGATCGGGAAATCCAAAAATGATTTTGAACGCAATAAAATGCAAAGGGTTTTTTCAGTGAGAAACCGGGCTTATGTCATCCTTAAAGGTGCGCATACGGCCATCACCTGCCCTGATGGGAGTTGTTATTTTAATTCCACAGGAAACCCGGGAATGGCAACAGGTGGAAGTGGCGATGTGCTTACCGGGATTTTATTGGGTTTAATGGCTCAGGGCTATTCCTCAAAAACAGCTTCTATCCTGGGCGTTTTCCTTCATGGCCTGGCTGGTGATTTCGCAGCTGAAAAAAGAGGATATGAAGCTTTGATTGCGGGTGACATTGTTGATAATCTGGGGAAGGCATTTAGGAAAATGCACAGGGATTAATTCAATATTACGAATGTAAAATAATTTTCAAGATGGAATTATCGTATTGGTTAGGATGCACAAATTGATTTCAAAGGGATAAGCTGGCACTAATATTCATCCGATGACTGAGAGTCATTGGATGAGTAAGCCAGGAAAATTATGATTAAGCCACTTTGGCTTCTTCCAGCTTATCCATTTCTACCCTCAGGTTATCGATAATAAAGATTTGCCTTTCTGGCGTGTTTTTCCCCATATAGAACGACATCATTTCCTTAATGGAAGATTCGCGTTGCAAGAGGACAGGGTCAAGGCGGATGGAACTGCCAATGAAATGTTTGAATTCGTCAGGTGAAATTTCGCCCAGGCCTTTAAAACGTGTTATTTCTGGTTTCCCAACAAGTTTTTTAATGGCAGCCTGTTTCTCCTCTTCTGAATAACAATAGATGGTTTTTTTCTTGTTCCGAACCCGGAAGAGTGGTGTTTGCAGAATATACAAATGCCCTGCTTTTACCAGATCAGGATAAAATTGCAGGAAAAAGGTCATCAACAACAAACGGATGTGCATCCCGTCAACATCGGCATCCGTAGCGATAACGATATTGTTGTACCGAAGGTTTTCAAGGTCTTCATCAATATTCAAAGCCGCCTGCAAAAGATTGAATTCCTCATTTTGATAAACGATTTTTTTACTCAACCCGAAGCAGTTCAAAGGTTTGCCTTTCAGGCTAAAAACGGCCTGGGCCTGAACATCCCTGGATTTGGTAATAGAGCCACTGGCAGAATCGCCTTCGGTAATAAACAAGGTTGTGTCGAGGCGCCTTTCATGGTTAGTATTGTAATGCACTTTGCAATCGCGCAGTTTTTTATTGTGCAAACTGGCTTTCTTCACACTCTCCCTTGCAAGTTTTTTAATACCGGCCAAATCTTTTCGCTCTTTTTGCGATTGCAATATTTTCTGATAAAGCGAATCTGCCGTTTCGGGGTTCTTGTGCAAATAATTATCAAGGTGGCGTTTCACAACATCGTTCACATAATTCCGAATGGTTTGCCCTCCAGGGTCCATGTGCTGCGAGCCCAGCTTTGTTTTCGTCTGCGATTCGAAAACCGGTTCACCTACTTTTATGCTTATTGCAGCCAAAATAGATTGACGGATATCACTTGTATCAAAATCTTTTTTATAAAACTCGCGGATGGTTTTCACAATGGCTTCACGGAAGGCCGATTGATGGGTCCCGCCCTGTGTCGTGTGCTGTCCGTTCACAAATGAATAATACTCCTCGCCATATTGTTTGGTACTATGCGTAAAAGCAAATTCAAGGTCGTCTTCCTTAATATGTACGATTGGATAAAGTGTGGGGCCATTACCATTCACGTTCCTTTCGAGAAGGTCACGTAACCCATTCTTTGCAAATATACGTTCCCCATTATACTTTATCGTCAAACCGGTATTCAGGAAAGCATAGTTCCAAAGTAATTTCTCTACATACTCTTTGATAAAATGGTAATTCCCAAAAACTTCGCTATCAGGGATGAAAGTGACAATGGTGCCATCTTTCCCATCAGTTTTTTCAATCTTCCTGTCCTCAATGAGATTTCCCTTTGAAAACTTGACGATCTTGGTTTCGCCATTGCGGATCGATTGCGTAACAAAATAGGACGAAAGTGCATTTACGGCCTTTGAGCCCACACCATTTAGGCCAACGGATTTTTTGAAAACCTTGGAATCATATTTGGCGCCCGTATTTATTTTTGATACACAATCAATCACCCCACCGAGGGGTATCCCGCGCCCATAATCCCTGATACTGACCGTTTTTTCCTCAATGTTTATCTCAATGACCCTTCCACCGCCCATTGCAAACTCATCAATGGAGTTGTCGATCACCTCTTTGATCATCACATAAATCCCATCATCCTGTGAGGCGCCATCACCTAATTTGCCAATGTACATACCTGGGCGCATCCGGATGTGTTCTTTCCATTCCAGTGAACGTATATTGTCTTCTGTATAATCCTGGACCATTTTTATTCAATTTCTGCAAAAGTATCAAAAGAAACCTTTGCCATTAAAGGGATACATGGAAAGTTATCAAGAAAGTGCGTGTTAATATCTTTTAAAAGAATAAAGGCCAAACTTTATGAGTGTCACAATTTGCAAAGGGATGTCTCATGCCATCACAATGCCATTTCAACGGATTAGACATGACCGTGTAACTACCTCATATCAACCACATCCACATCGGGATATTTACTGGCATCAAAAGTAAACAGGCCTTCGGGTATTTCCACATTGGGAACAAATTTACCGATCACATAAGAATAGGTACTGCCGTTTTTGTCGAAAATGGAAATTTCAAGAATCTCAAGTTTGTCCTTATCGAGCGTTAACCTCACTTTAAAAAAGGTTTTGCCTTCATTTGGCGTCAAATCAATAATGTAGGCCGATGTGCCATACACAAAATCCTCTTTTACAAATTTGGATTTATAATCCTTGTTATAAGCTGTCAACAGGTTGTTTGGCGTAATGGCATCCTCACCTTCCTCTGCGGAATTAATCTGGACTTCATCGGCATCTTCAATGTAGGTCCAGATTGTTTTGCCATCACTGATCACCTCTTGTCCGGCAATTTTCAAATTATACTTATCCCCTTCAACCATTAATTCCCCTTCCTTGCTTTCATCAATCCCGGCTTCTTCGTTTTCCATTTTATAGGTAAACTCTGTCATGAAACTAGCATAGGATTCCGTTTTAGCCGTAAACTCCTTCATTATTTCATTGGATTTCCTGTCCCCTTTTTCATTGTTCTGGGCAAAAAGCGGGATGCTCATTACCATTGCGATAATCAAACTTGTTTTTTTCATTCTATGATTTTTTAACTGAAGAATACTATTGTGGGTTGTTGAGGTCTTTCAAAAACTGTTCCAAAGCCATTTCATTGGCAACCCTTACTTCACGCGCCTTGCTCCCTTCAAATGGCCCAACGATGCCGGCAGCTTCAAGTTGGTCTATAATCCTTCCGGCGCGGTTATAGCCCAGTTTCAATTTCCGTTGCAAAAGGGAAGTAGATCCCTGTTGGGTCTGCACAATGATAAGGGCCGCATCTTCGAAGAGTTCATCCCTTTCGTTGGGGTCAAATTCGCTAATTACTTCCTTTTCTTCATCGGCATATTCAGGTAAATGGAAGGTGTCGGGATAAGCCCGTTGCGATCCAATGAAATCGGTGATCCTGTCAATTTCCGGCGTATCTACAAAGGCACATTGCAGCCTTATCAAATCGCTGCCCGTGGAAAGCAACATGTCCCCCCTGCCAATTAGCTGGTCGGCACCGCCCGAATCCAGAATTGTACGCGAATCGATTTTTGATATAACCCGGAAAGCTATCCTAGCGGGAAAATTGGCCTTTATGGAGCCCGTAATGATATTCACCGATGGGCGTTGCGTGGCAATAATCAGATGGATACCAACCGCCCTTGCCAATTGTGCCAAACGGGTAATGGGGACTTCGATTTCCTTTCCCGCGGTCATGATCAGGTCGGCAAATTCATCAATGACGAGAACCAGGTAAGGCAAAAACCGATGCCCGTGCAAGGGGCTCAGCTTCCTGCTTTTGAATTTCACATTGTATTCCTTGATATTCCTTACCTGTGCATCCTTCAACAATTCGTAACGATTATCCATTTCGATGCTCAGGGAATTGAGCGTACGCACTACCTTACGGGTATCGGTAATTATCGCTTCTTCCGAATCGGGCAGTTTTGCCAGGAAATGCCTTTCGATTTTTGAATAAAGGGTCAACTCAACTTTTTTTGGGTCAACCATAACAAACTTCAGTTCTGCAGGGTGTTTCCGGTAAAGCAAAGAGGTAATCACCGCGTTCAGCCCCACCGATTTCCCCTGGCCTGTGGCCCCGGCCATTAAAAGGTGCGGCATCTTGGTAAGATCGGCAACATAGCTTTCATTGGAAATGGTTTTGCCAATCCCGAAAGGAAGTTCATATTTTGTATTCTGAAATTTATCCGAAGCCAGTACCGATTTCATCGAAACTATATCAGGTGATTCGTTGGGAACCTCGATACCAATTGTCCCCTTTCCCGGAATAGGTGCTATTATACGGATCCCAAGTGCTGAAAGGCTCAGGGCAATATCATCTTCAAGGTTTTTTATTTTTGAGATTCGGACACCGGGCGCCGGGATTATCTCGTAGAGGGTAATGGTTGGCCCGATTGTCGCTTTGATCTTGGATATTTTTATGGAATAATTCCCAAGGGTTTCCACAATACGGTTTTTGTTCCTTTCCAATTCCTCCTTTTGGACAGAGATTTTACCCGTCCCGTAACTCTCCAATAAATCGATGGTCGGAAGCTGATAATCCGGCAAATCGAGTGTAGGGTCGTAAGGTTCGTCGATTGTTTTGTGGTCTGGGTTGCGAACAGGGTTTTCTTCAACTTCCGTTTTTTCTTCTTCAACAGGTTGTTCGATGGTAAGCTCCAGGTCGGCAACTTCAGGCACTTCTTTTTTCACTTGTTCCTCGATCACAAGATTGCCCGTATCCGTCAAATCCACTTCGGTTGTTTTCTCCATTTCAAGGTAGTTCCCATCCGGAACCTCCTCTTCTTCTTCAACTGCATATTCGGCGGTATTGTATATGTCTTCTCCCTGGTTTGAATTATTTCCCTTTTTCTTATCCTGATTGATTTTCTTTTTCCCAAAAAACGAGAAAGAAGGAAAATGGATTGAAAAGTCATAGGAAATTATCAAAAAGCTCAAGAATAAAAACAGCAACAACAAACCTTCGCCAATGGGTCCAAGGGATTGCTTAAGCCATGCAGAAGTTTGCAAACCAAATATCCCGGCAACATCTGAACCATCGCCAAAAACATAGGCCAGTGAAACAGAAACCCAGGCCATGGCAAGAATTGAAATGCGGGTGGCCTTCCATAAAGGGAAGATTTTTTTCTTCAACAAAAGCCTGACACCATAAATAAAAAACAGAAAGGCAAACAAGATGGAACTCAAGCCAAATAAATTATCGACAAAGAAACTGGAAACGGCCCTGCCAAAATTCCCGATCCAATTGCGTGCGCCGGCACTTCTTGATGCATCGTCCACCCACCAGGTAAAAATCCAGGAAACCAAAGAAATGGCAAGAATGAAAGAGAATAATATTAGAAACAATCCCAAAATCTTTTGGAATTTTTCATTTTTCAAAAAGAGAAAAGCTTGTTTCTTTGATTTGGAATTCCCGTTTTTCCTGGTTCCGGTATTTGATTTTTTATTACGGTTATTTTTCTTTTTCAATGTATTATGTGTTCAAATTTCAATTTAAAAAGTTGTGCTGCAAAAGTAATAAAAGCATCAAACAATTTACATAACCCCAAAGGAAAGATTATTATTGCCCCGCAAAATTCCAAAAATATATCCTTTACCTTGGTTCATTTATGTGCAAGGGGGTTATTTAACGAAAAAAGGCCATCGAGCCGATGACCTTTGTAATATAGCCCCGAACTTTCGGATTGCAGGATATAAACATAATATTGCATAATCGGCCATTTACTAAAAAAGGCCACCGAGACGATGACCTTTTTTGGGTGCATGATGGGATTTGAATCCCGAAATACCCGAAATTTCCAATTTCGATGGTATTTCGAGGATCCTCGAAAAACATATAATCCCAGCCCGCTGGGGATTATTGTTTTTCGGGACCCACGGCCCCCCGTGCTTTTGGACACTTGTTTATTCCCTTGTTCTTGTCAATCCATTCCCCGAGCCTTGTCCTGCTTTTCAGGTTTTTGAGCTTGCGTTCCAGTTTCACCGCTTCGGACCGGGTTTCAACTGTCGTAAAGAACACCGGTTTCCATGGACGGTAGGCTTTTGTGGATTTCACATAGCCCTTGTTGTGTTTCTCCAGCCTAAGGGAAACATTGTTCGTCTGGCCTTTGTAATATAGCCCCGAACTTTCGGATTGCAGGACATAAACATAATATTGCATAATCGGCCATTTACTAAAAAAGGCCACCGAGACGATGACCTTTTTTGGGTGCATGATGGGATTTGAACCCACGACCCCCGGAACCACAATCCGGTGCTCTAACCAACTGAGCTACAAGCACCATTTAAAACGGCTGCAAAAGTACACATTTTTTAAATTAACCTGCAAGGAAATTTTTCAAAAAAAGAATTACTCTTTCACTATTTTTTTCGAGATTGACCCCTTCTCCTTTTTAAACAAAATTATATAGGTTCCCTTTTCCAGTCCTGATAAATCAATGCCCTGGTTTTTATAGGGAACAATTGCTTCAACAACAATTTTTCCAGTCAAGTCAGAAATAGATACCCTTTGTATTTTATCGTTTCCCAATTCGAAATAGACAATCCCACTTGTCGGGTTTGGGTAAACTGAAAAAATATTTGCCCCAGATTCGATCGAACCGGTCGTCATTCCATATTCATAGCAACCCATATCAGGGGCTTCGCCAAAATATTCGTATCCGATATCGGTTCCGGCATCAATACAAGGGGAATTCCCGTCAAGGTGAAAATCAAAATTTCCTGCATCCAGAAACTGCGGATTTTCGTTTATGTTATTGCTTCCGGTTGCGCCATCGGGCATCGTAAGGTTGCAATAGTTTATTTCGGCATAACCACCAAAATCCAGATAAATATCATCACTGTACATCCCCGGATTATCAAAAACAATACAGTTCACGAAATCAACATCGGCATAGGCAAGGTCAACGGCACCTCCATCGCCCGTAACTGCCGAGTTGCCAGACATAGTGCAATTCTCAAAGAAAAGAGTATTGCCAAAGCCAAGTGCATTTACCGCACCTCCGTTTGAATACATGGTGTAATTGTCAGCAAACAGGCAATAAATAATTTTTGTATCGAATACGGAGTAGCAAGAAATAGCCCCTCCGCCATAATTGCAATCATTTCCAATAAATTCGCATGACTTTATCTCAGTGTTCATATCCCCGGTGAATTTTATTGCCCCGCCTTCACCATAGGCATGGTTTCCCAGGAACTTACAATCTGTAAAGAATGTCAAAGGCCCTGAAGGACTCCCTGTGCCATTAGCATATACGGCACCACCCATTCCACTGTCATCGGCAATTGCTTCATTGTTGGCAAATACACAATTTGACACAACTGCGTCCGCACCTATCAACGCTATTCCCCCACCATGGTTATCAGGGTATTCGCCCGATGTTTTCCCAAATTCAATCCTACAATACGATAAAGTGTTTATTTGCGAGGAATTCTCGAACCTGATTCCACCCCAGCCCGTTGCCTGGTTATCCGTGGTAAAGAAAACACTATCGGATTCAGTACCGATGGCTTGCAAGTCACCATTAACGGTAAGCTTATAATGTCCCTGAAAGTTAACCTCAACCCCTGCTTCAATGTTTAAAGTTTGGCCCGTTGCAACAATGATATCACCCACGACCAAATAGGGGGAACTATCGGCAATCCATGTCCCGGATTGCTGACCACTCACTTCTGTTTGTGCAAAAATGTTAGTTGACAATGATATAAGTGCAAATAATGTAAAAAGGTATTTCATAATTTCCGTTCATTTTAAGTTTTAAAAAGACTCATTGAAAGATCGGTCGATCTTGTATTGGCTGCAAAGATATTTTTTTTTGAATAAAATATATTCCATACTCTTTGTTTTCAATTCAAACAGCCCTGAATCGCAAAATGTAATATGTCTTATTCGATCTTTTCAAAGTTAAAGCTTAAGCCCAAACTGATACTCCCCATCATTATCACAGGTTTTGTTTACATGGTGCTTATTGTTGCAATCAGCTACTACTTGTTAATGAATACTTTTAGGCATGATACGGATAAGCTGATATCCTCTAAAATAAACGATTTCAACCAAACCTGCGATGCTTACAGCGAAAAAGCTTTATTTGCGGCAACCATTTGTTCACAATTTGAATTTGTTCAGGAAGCATACCAGGAATACTACGAATCAAATGACCTGGAATCTGCATCTAAGCTCATCGAGCACCACACCGGCAAGTTGAATTCCCTCATAAAAAGCAATACGGGGAATCGATGCCCGTATCCATTACCACCTTCCCCCGGCACGGTCGTTCATCAGGTGCTGGTCAGGGAAACGGGGCGATGATATATCTGCCAGGAAAACGGTTCTACAAGTAAGCAGAACCCCATAAAGCCGTAAAAGGGATAGAGACCGGCAGAGGTGGTTTTGTCATAAGGGGGATTGTCCCCATTTTTTCCGATGACAATAAATTCCTCGGTTCCGTTGAGGTGTTTTTTGACATAAACCAGGTTGTAGAGCAGGTAACCTCAAATTATGATGAGGAGTTTTCGGTATTTATGAAAACAGACCTTTTGGCCGTTGCATCCGAATTCCTGGAAGATTCTTCTTCAAATATAGTTTCCAACAAAAAGGTAATAGGGGATTATATTTTTGTGGAAAAAACAAACGGCTTTCGCTTGTCAAACCTTTCAACAGAAGCATTAAACAAGAAAACAGATGAGCTGACCGTATTCCAAAGTGGAAATTACAAGTATGCTATAATCCCGATCCATAATTTCTCGGGCAATATTGAAGGCATCGGGATTTTGGAGGTTGATATATCCGATTATATTTTGCATTTGCGGGAAATTGTTTTTTTTATCTCTATCGCGGCCTTTGCTTTGTTGTTGATCGTAATGTTTATCAACACAAAATCCATATCGCAAACAATCGAGAGGATATTAAGGTTGGACAAATCCTTGAAGATACTGGCGAAAGGGAATATTGCCGAAACCATTGCCGTAAACAGGTACGACGAAATTGGAGGAATGGAATCATCCCTAAACAAGCTGAACAGCTTTATTTCGAAAAATGCTGATTTTGCCTCAAATCTTGGAAAAGGGAATTTTGATTTGGCCTATGAACCAATGGGAAAAGAAGATTTGCTGGGAAATGCCCTGGTAAAGATGAAAAACAATCTAAAAGACAAGAACCTGGAACTTACCAAAAGTGAAAAAAGGTTCAGGGAATTGTCGAGCCTCACATTTGAAGGGATCATAATCCATCAGGATGGAATACTGGTAGATGCGAACCAGGCTTTCCTGAAAATGATGGGGTTTGAAAAAGAGCAGCTTCTGGGAAAAAACATAATCGCAATGGTTGTTTCCGAAAAACACCACAAATTCCTTGCGGAACAAAGAACAATGGATTATGTGAAACCTTACGAGATAGAAGCTATCAGGAAGGATGGCGTAATTGTCCCTATTGAAATCGAATCGAAGAACATCAATTACAAAGGGGAAATAAGGCGGGTTTCTGCAATACGGGACATAACAGACCGAAAAAAATCAGAAGCGGAAATCCATAAACTCTCCCAGGCCATCGACCAGGTTTTCGTTGCCGTTGTAATTACCGATAAAGACAGGGTAATAGAATACGCCAACCCGTTCTTCACCAAGCTCACCGATTTCGTGCTCGATGATGTGAAAGGAAAAACCATTTGTGCGTTCTTTAAAGAAGGGCTTACAAAAGAACAGAGCAAGGTACTTGATACCCTTGCACAGGGAAAAGGTTGGGAAGGCGAACTAAAATGCAAGAAAAAAAATGGTGAGGAATATACCGAACGTACCATCATTACCCCGGTAAGGGACAAGAGGGACAGGATCACGAACTTTATTGCCGTGAAGATGGATATTACGCCACAAAAAAGAACCGAAGAAGCCTTGCTCGAAGCCAAATTGAACGCGGAAGAAAGCGATAGCCTGAAATCGGCTTTCCTGGCAAATATGTCGCACGAAATACGTACGCCAATGAACAGCATCATTGGTTTTTCGGAAATGCTGGACATGCCGGATATAGAGGATGAAAAGAAAAGTGAATTTATCAGGATTATCAAGAACAATGGCTTCAGGTTGCTTTCCCTGATAAACGACATCATCGACATTTCAAGGATCGAAGCGGGGCAAATTGATTTGCGGATTGGCAAAACAAATGTCAACTTGCTCATGGGCAAGCTATACGAAACATTCAAGTTTCCATCCGGGGCGAAAAACATAGCCTTAATCTTGAATACCGGGCTCAATGATGAATTGAGCACGATTTCAGCCGATGGCAATAAGTTGAACCAGGCACTCACCAACCTGATAAACAATGCGGTAAAGTTTACCCATCATGGCGAAATCCAGTTCGGATATGAGCTGAAATCAGGAATGCTTGAGTTTTTCGTTAGCGACATTGGCATTGGTATCGACAAAGAACACCAAACCAAAATATTCGAAAGGTTCAGACAAGTTGAAATAACGGCAACAAAACAATACGAAGGTACAGGATTGGGGCTAGCCATTTCAAAGGCCATTGTGGAACGGATGGGAGGAAAAATATGGGTATCCTCAAAACCCGGGTCAGGTTCGACGTTTTATTTTTCAATCCCTTACAAACCTGAAGTAATGGCTGGTTTAGGCCTAAAACAAGAAACCAATCAAAAGCTTGACTTAAAAGGTAAAACCATTTTAATTGCAGAAGATGAACATTCAAATTATTTATTGTTGAGAGAGGTTTTAAAGAATACCGGGGCGGTGCTTATACATGTTGAAAACGGATTGGAGGCCGTAAACCAATGTCTTGAAAACCCGGGGATTGATTTGGTTTTAATGGACATAAAAATGCCAATAATGGATGGTTGCCAGGCTACAAAGGAAATAAAAAAATCAGGCACGAAATCATTATCCTTGCCCAAACAGCTTATGCAATGATCGAGGATGAAGAAAAAGCCTTTGCCGCAGGATGTGACGATTTCATCACCAAGCCCTTGACCAAAGAGGCAGTTCTAATGAAAATCAATGGTTTGATAAACCGATAAAATCGAAAGCCAATTCATCATAAATCAATTCATCGCACACTCCAGGTATATTTCCCAGGGAATTCTTCCCCCGGAGTTTCTGAACGGTATGGGCAGTCAATACATTATCTTGATAGGGTTTTATCAAATGCTTGATACCGGCCAAATCTTTTTCATTACGGACAGGACTTAACCACGCATCCCTTAGTTCATCGGGTATAATTACCGGCATCCTTGGTTCAAGCAGCTTTGGGTTATTATGGATTCGGCCCATCAAAGCGTTTCCATTCGTGGTCACAATGGAAAAAGTATTCAGGAGTTCACCGGTTTCCTTATCTGTCCATTCGCTCCATAAGCCTGCAACCGGCATTGGTTCTTTATCTTTCCTGTAGATGAAAAAAGGATAGGTTTTCCCCTTATAATGATGATGCTCATAAAATCCGTCAAGGTAAATCAAACAGCGCTTGTTCTTTGCCGCAAACCGGAAAGAAGGTTTTTCAAAAATGGTTTCCCCACGGGCATTCAGTGTTTTGTTCCAAAGTTGCAACCCTTGATTATTGTCCTTCACCCAATTAGGGATTAAGCCCCATGTTGAGGGAGTTGCTTTATAAGGTTCACGATTGGTAAAAATCAGGATTTGTGGATGCGTGAATGCAGAAGCATGGTATAGGTCTTTAATGCCCGCATGTTTTTCCCCCAATTCAATATTTGAAGCTTCAGGGTTCATATCTTGGAGCCGTTTTTCCCTTTTTAACTGGGAAGCGATCACGAACTTAATATCGAAGCACATTTTGGTTCTATTGTTCCCGTAGTGCCTATGCTGAAGCTTCGGCATAAGAATACGTACGGGATTATTGGGTAAAAAGCATTTCCCTTTGATTAATCAAACATTATTGTTTTCTATCAAATTCGCTATATTACCCACATATTACTTATTGTTGTAAAATAGTTTGCCTGTTATCAATAACCCAATAAACACGAATGCCCCAAAAACAAGACTACTGACAGCAAGCTGCATCCCACCGGAAATGATATGCCCGCTCGTACATCCACCAGCCATCCTTGCCCCAAAGATCAGGACAAAACCACCTACAAATGCCCAGACGACCCTTTTGATATTTGAGTCCCCTTTTCGTTCTTTCCAATTGGAATAAATAAGGGTAAACTTGAATTCTTTTTTGATCATCGAAGTTACAAGGGCCATGGCAAATGCACCAAACAGAAAGATGAACTCCCAATTACCAGGAGTTTGGATTTTATCGAAGTATTTGTTTTCGGTCGTACCGGTAAGTAAATCACCAAGATAAGGGAAGCACGTAGAAGCACCAATGGGCCTGTTTGTTGTAGCTGTAAGGAAAACAATCCCATTCAGGACGGCAAATGCAATACCTGCATAGAGCCATTTCATGTTTTTCCCTTTTTCAGCCTTATTGATGAAAAATGCGAAATAGATAAACAGGATACCTATGACGAACAACAGGATAAAGAACAAAATGGGTTGTTCGCCAGTTAAGGAGTGCAATGAAATTTTTCCAAAGTCCGGGCCTAAAATGGAATGTATCGAAGGAAGCAGGAGCGTAAACACCAACCCGCCAAACAAGCCGCCAATAATCCCGACAAGTGCATCGAGCGAACCTTCTCCAAGCGAAACCACCAAGGTTCCTGGGCAATAACCAAGGATGGCCATACCGGCCCCAAAAACCAGTCCCCCAAAAATAATCCCCCCCAGGATGAAGGGTTTTACATGATAAACCGCCAAGCCCGCCCCGATTTCAATGTTCAGGATAATCGCCCCAAGCCCAAGGGCAACCAAGATTGTTTTTGCAACCGTATTGTCGGTTAAAAATGCCTGACCCGAAATCACATTGAAGCGGTTAAGGTGGGCATATTGCAAGATGCCGCCAAACAGGGCACCGAAAACGAAAATAACAATTGTTGAGTTCATAAGATTTAGTTTTAAAACAAGGATTTTATAATGCGCAAATGTAATTGGATTATGGATAAATTCAAATGAATAATAATTCCAAATTGCAAAATATATTGATGGGACAGAATCAGAAAAACTTCTTGTGGAAAATCACGCTTTGATGATGTACAGCCCCTTCCTTTAGGAAAATAACAAAAACCAGAGGCATGGTTCAACCCGGCTTATGCAATAGGAAGTGAGTAACGAGCTGAACTATTGCATTAGCAAGGGTAATCCCGACTTAGAGTTTCACCATTTTGGTTTTCCCGAAAATGAATGAAAATCCTTGTCGTTATGCAATTGAAAACAGAAGAATGTTTTCAATTGCATAATTCGGGTTCAATTGCCCGGAACACCTATGGCACTACCAGAAAACCGAGTACAGTACCACCAAAATTATCATGATAACAAAAGCACTGATATTGAACGATGGGCTGGTGGCAAAAAGGCTTTTGCTCAGGGGTATCCCTTTTTCATCATTCTGTCCTTTGCCCTCAATATAACTGATGACCATGATAATCAGGGCAACCACAATAAATGTCAAACCCATCTGGTTCATCCATGCAAGATTGGGGAAAAAGGATTCCAGGGCAGTCCCTTCTGCCCATCCCTTTGATCCTACCTTAAAAATCATGGCTATGGGAATTGAAAGCACAGCGCCCCAAATAGCCGCATTGTTGGTGGTTTTTTTCCAGAAAAGGCCAAGGATAAAAATAGCCAATATCCCCGGACTGACTATCCCTGTGTATTCCTGGATAAACTGGAAGGCTTGTGGCAAACTTCCAAGCAGGGGTGCAATCATAACAGCAATCACAAGGGCAGTGGCAGCAGTAATCCTACCAACTTTTACGGTCTGGCGATTGGTAGCATTCGGGTTGATAAAAGGTTTATACAAATCCATTGTGAAAATAGTTGCCGTTGAATTAAGCATGGATGCCAGTGATGAGACAATTGCGGCAGCCAATGCCGCCAAAACCAAACCTTTCAGGCCAACCGGGATAAACGTGCTGATCAGCCAGGGATAGGCCCTGTCGTTATCAATCGCCCCCGAATGGGTAAGAAAGGTTGGGTCAACCGTGGAAGACGACAAAATACCGTCCGGTCCCGAATTCAAAACATAAGCCACCAAACCAGGAATCACAACAATCAATGGAATGAGCAATTTCAGGAAAGCAGCAAAGGCAATCCCTTTCTGTGATTCTTTCAGGCTCTTTGCCGCAAGCGTCCGCTGGATAATATATTGGTTGAAGCCCCAATAATAAATATTGGCGACCCACATCCCCCCTACCAATACCGATAAGCTTGGCAAATCCCAATACGCATCTTTCCCGTTGGGCGTAATAATTTCCCCTTTGCTCAAGATCATGGAAAACTTTTCGGGAACCGAATCATACAAAACCAGGAAACCATCTATTACATTTCCATCGGGAGAAAGGTGGCCAAGGGCAATAAAAGTTGTTACAAGTCCGCCAATAATCAACAATGCCACCTGGACCAAATCCGTCCAAGCAACAGCCGAAAGCCCGCCCCACAATGAATATGCAGCAGCAAACATTGCCAGGCCAATGATGGAATAAACAAGCATGGAGCCATCCGCTTTCCCAAGAATAGTGTCCATTGCCTTGGCGCCCAAATAAAGCACGGAAGTCAAGTTGACAAAAACAAACAGGGCTATCCAGAAAATTGCAAGAATGGATTTCAGGTTTGTACTGTACCGCTTTTCAAGAAATTCGGGAATGGTGAACAACTTCTTTTCGATGAAAATGGGCAAAAAATATTTCCCCACGATAATCAATGTTGCCGCGGCCATCCATTCGTAAGTCGCAATGGCCAGCCCAATGGCAAACCCAGAGCCGGACATACCAATAAATTGTTCGGCTGAAATGTTGGCTGCAATCAAAGAGGCACCAATGGTCCACCAGGGCAATGATTTACCGGCAAGGAAATAATCTTCGGCACTTCGTTCGTGGCCTTTCTTGGTCCGGGAAAACCATAAACCAATACTCACGATCACAATTCCGTAGGCGATAAAGATCACATAATCCAGTATGGCAAACTCCATAATTGAATAATTATTAGGTTCATAGGATCTTCAACTTTGCATATTTCAGCAACAATTGTTTTTGCCCAACGGCATTGAAGAAAATGGCCGCTTTTTTACTTGCCCCCTCCCCTTCGACGGTCAACACTTTTCCCTTTCCGAAACGGGAATGCTCCACTTGCTGGCCGGGTTGGATTTTATCGGAATTTGCATTCTCAAAACCTCCGTTCCCTTCAGGAGGAACAATCCCTTTCTTTATCTTTTTCAATTTCCGGTGAGCCATTGGAACCGGCATTTGGGCCGATGTTGTTTTTGCTTCGGAATGGATTCTCAAAACCGGTTTACGTGGAAAGTCAATATACTTGGGATCGATTTCTTCCAAAAAACGGCTGGGCTCACAGATGGTTGTATTCCCCCAGCGATAGCGGGTCTCGGCATAAGAAAGGGTCAGTTTTTTTTCGGCACGGGTAATGGCCACATAAAACAAGCGGCGCTCTTCCTCAAGGTCTTGCCTCGAACCCAAGGACTGTATGGACGGAAAAAGGTTTTCTTCGATACCCACAATAAAGACATGTGGAAATTCGAGGCCCTTGGCGGCATGTATCGTCATCAGGGTCACTTTGTCGCCACTGTTTTTGTCCTGCGAATCGGCATCGGTGAGCAAAGCCACGTCCTGCATAAACTCATCCAATGTGCGGATGGAATTTGCATTTTCGCTAACCTCTCCCCCATCATCCTTCCCCGGATCGGGCTCCCGTTCATTCTCCGTAAAATCCTTGATGGCATTCAACAATTCCTCCACATTCTCATAGCGGTTTATCCCTTCCGGGCTTTTATCGTTGAACAAATCTTTCCGGATATTGCTCGAAGAAGTAATCAGTTTTGCAAGGTCAAAAGCACTATGGGTTTTCAACTGGACGGAAAAGCTTTTTATCATGGTCACGAATTCCGAAATCCGCGTAAGCGTCCCGCTGTTGATTTGCAACGCATATTTACCAGCATCACAAATGACATCCCACATTGTGAGATTATGCTGATCGGCAGCGATGATAATCTTCTGAAGCGAAGTTTTCCCAATTCCCCTTGCGGGATAATTGATCACCCTTTTCAGGGCTTCCTCGTCCTTATTGTTTACGGTTAACCGAAAATAGGCCAACAAATCCTTTATCTCCTTTCGGTTATAAAAAGAGAGGCCACCATAAATCCGATACGGGATATTCAGCTTTCTAAGGGCTTCTTCGATGGAACGGGACTGGGCATTGGTACGGTACAATATGGCAAAGGCGTCATTGGGCAGTTGCCCGTTCATCTTTTGTTCAAAAATGGCATTGGCAACCATCCGCCCCTCTTCGATATCGGTACCGGCCTTCATCACCTGAACCAAATCGCCTTCATCGTTCCGGGTCCAGATTTCCTTAAAAATCTGGTCTTTATTGTTTACGATAATTGAATTTGCCGCTTTTACGATTGTTTTGGTGGAACGGTAATTTTGTTCCAATTTAAACTCCCGGGCATCGGGATAATCATTTTTGAAGTTCAGGATATTCTGGATATTGGCACCCCGGAACGCATAAATACTCTGGGCATCGTCACCGACCACACAGATGTTTTCGTCATTGGCCACCAGTTTTTTCAGGATCATATACTGCACACGGTTGGTGTCCTGGTACTCGTCAACAAGTACATATTGGAATTTCCGTTGGTATTTTACCAAAACATCATCATAATCCCTGAGCAGGATATAGGTAAACAACAACAGATCATCAAAATCCATGGCAGAGGCCCTTCGGCAACGGTTTGCATAAACCTGGTACAATTTCCCAAGCAAAGGTTTCCCCGACATCGTATCCTGTTGTTTGATTTCAAAGCTGTCATTGTACTCGGCAGCGGTTATCAGATTGGTCTTTGCGGCCGAAATCCTTCCCAACACAAAATTGGGCATATATACCTTATCATCCAGATTGTTTTCTTTGATAATTGTCTTTATCAACCTTTTGGAATCATCGGAATCATAAATCGTGAAATTGGAAGGAAAGCCCAAACGATGGCCTTCGGAGCGCAGCACCCTTGCAAATACCGAGTGGAAAGTCCCCATCCAAACATTCCGTGCATTGCCGTCGCCCACGAGCTTTAGAATCCGCTCCTTCATTTCACGGGCAGCCTTGTTGGTAAAGGTAAGCGCAAGGATACGGAAAGCATCAATCCCCTGGTTCAGCAAGTGTGCCACCCTGTATGTCAAAACCCTCGTTTTCCCGGAACCAGCGCCCGCAATCACCATCACCGGCCCTTCATAAGCCTCAACGGCATCACGCTGTTCCTTGTTCAAATGTTGTAAAATATCTGCCACAGATTTCCTTTTAAAAGGGCAAAATTAAGGATTATATCAAGCGAAGGAAGGAAATCAATTTGAGGGTTAAGAAAAGTTATCCACAAATTGAGAAGGGTAGTTGGATACATTTTCAAAATATCAATACTTACCAAATACGAAATTGCCCATAAGGGTATATTTGCCGTATATTGAAAAAGGGGTTGGTAAAACGAGATATGGACCGTGCGTGCGGCTACTTGAAAATATTATGCAATGGCAAAAGTTACACTTTACATCCATATATGGAATATAAATGTAACTTTTCCTTTGGCCAATGCAGAAATATATGTAATATTGCATATACAACATTGTTAGCTGCAAATGTTGAAAAGGCAAATTGCAAAAAAACAAACCTGAAAAACAGACCGGGACTGTCCATAACGGGGAAATGGGTTTGGGGG
>JAADJA010000064.1 GCA_013151015.1 Chlorobiota bacterium | reverse complement strand
CTTTTATAGGTCAGTTATCGAAGGCAGGGTGTTTAGTGGTAAAGTTGTTGTACGGAAATAAAATATTACAATGCCCCTTCCCACCTGAAAAACTATGTGCAATGGATCATGAGTGCCAAAAAACCGGAAACACAAGAAAGAAGGTTTATGCATATGATAGAAATCCTAAAAGACCCTGAAAAGGGAATGCCTAATCTTTAATCTCCTTTTTCCCAACCAGGAAAAACAATATCCCCGGAACAATAAAAGGGAGGGAATAAACAAGGACAGCCATAATGTCATTTGTCCCGCCATAATAATACATATCGGCGCCCAACAGAAAACCGGCAACCATCATAAACACTCCGCCTTCCCTTTCGCGGAACCAACCAAAAACATATCCAAGCGTGGCAAAGGCAAACAATAACATGATACTGCGTAATTGGCCATTGTCCTCCTCCATCATATCCGGGACACCCTCACCAATGGCAAATGTAAGGAAGAAGATAATAGCAATCCCCCCCAGGATTCGGGCAGTCCATTTTAAAATTTGTTTGGTTTTCATGATTCTAAAGTTTTGATTTGGTTTTTAGAAAACCTCCATGAAGCAAGCGTCCACGCTTGCGTAAAGGTCAATATTGCCCAATCATGTTGCAAGCGTCCACGCTTGCAATTATTACGGATTAAGTGTTCTTGCTTACGATTAATATCCACAACAAGCATGGACGCTTGTTGCATTTCCTCAATGTAGCAAGCGTCCATGCTTGCGTAAAAGTCAATGTTGCCCAACCAACCACATGTTGCAAGCGTCCTCGCTTGCAATTATTACGGATTAAGTGTTCTTGCTAACGATTAATATCCACAACAAGCGAGGACGCTTGTTGCATATACCTGTTACATTTGGTTAAACATTAAACCGGATAAACATTATATCCCCATCCTGCACAATATATTTTTTTCCTTCGAGGTGCATTTTACCGGCATCCTTTACGGCTTTTTCCGAACCCAGGGCAATGTAATCATCATACTTGATCACCTCGGCCCTGATGAACCCCCGTTCCAGATCGCTATGGATCACGCCGGCGGCTTCCTGTGCGTTCATCCCTTTTTTAATGGTCCATGCCCGGCATTCCTTGGGCCCGGCGGTAAGAAAAGATTGCAAGTCCAGTAAATCGTAAGCGGCCCGTATCATCCTGTTCACCCCGGGTTCCGAAAGGCCTGCATCTTCAAGGAACTCTTTCCGTTCCTCTTCTGTTTCCAGTTCCGAAATATCGGCCTCCAAAGCCCCGGCAATAATCAGCACTTCGGACGTTTCACTTTTCAGCGCATCTTTCACCATTTCCACATATTTGTTCCCCGATGTCGCTGAGGCTTCGTCCACATTACAAACGTAAACCACCGGTTTGTCCGTGAGCAAATAAACATCATCCACGATTTCTTTTTCCGAATCAGCAAGGTCAATGCTCCGTGCATTTTTAAAATCCTCAAAATGGGCGATATACTTTTTCAAAACCTCCACGGCCTTTTTAGCATCTTTGTCACCTGTTTTCACGAGTTTCTCCATGCGGGCCAATTTCCTTTCCACCATCCCCAAATCTTTCACCTGCAATTCAAGGTCAACAATTTCCATGTCCCTGACAGGGTTCACGGAACCTTCAATATGCGGGAGGTTTTCATCATCAAAACAACGCAGCACATGGATCAACGCATCGCTTCGCTGAATATCGTCCAGGAACTTGTTCCCGATCCCTTCGCCCTGGCTGGCCCCTTTTGCCAAACCCGGGATATCCACTATTTCAACAGTGGCAGGGATTGATTTTTCAGGTTTCTCGATTTTTGAAATTTCATCCAAACGTTTGTCGGGGACGTTCACGATCCCGAGATTGGACTTGGAAGCACTAAAGGCAAAATTACTTGTCTGTGCCTTGGTTTTTGAAATACAATTGAATATGGTGGTTTTCCCAATATTTGTTATCCCGATTATCCCACATTTTAAAGCCATTTGATAGAATGTTTTATGAATTTTTAATTGTGATAGAAATCAATAATTTGCCTGCAAAGATAGTTGATTAATACGCCCAAAACATTGTTGTGAAATAACATTTTTTATTATGGAAAAATAAGCTACTTTTGCACCCCCGATTTTTAATATATGTCAAACAATTTCCGGGAAGGTTAAAGTTCTCTTATAATCGGGGAAAGGGGCTCAACCTCCGGATACAAATTTTAAATTAATGTCAGAAGAAAACAAAGACAAAAACCTGGAACAAGCTGCCGAAGAAACCAAAGCAAATGAGGTGAAAGCAGAAAAACAGGAAGAGCCAAAAGCCGAGGTTACCGAAGAAAAACAAGAGGAAAAAGCAGAAGCCGTAAAAGTTGAAGCTGAAGAGCCAAAAGTTGAAGATGAAGGGCCAAAAGCTGAAAAAGAAGAGGAAAAAGCCGAAGAAGTGAAGGAAGAAGTTGCCGTTGTAGCTGAAGAAAAAGAAGAAGTAAAGGAAGAGGCGAAAGAAGAGCCTATGGCCGAAGAGAAAAAGGAAGAAGTTGTGGAAGAAAAACCGGCCGAAGAAAAAACCGAAGCACCGGTAACATCATCAACCGATCCTCCCGAATTTGATTGGGATTCTGTTGGGAAAAAACAGGAAACCTACAATCCCGAGGAAAAGAAAAAACTGGAAGACATTTATGACAACACCTTAAAATCCATTACCGAGCATGAGGTATTGGACGGAACAGTTGTTTCCAAAACAACAAGGGAAGTTGTCGTGAACATTGGCTATAAATCCGATGGTGTGATTCCCTTAGGCGAAATCAGGTACAATCCTGATTTGAAAATCGGGGACAAAATAGAAGTTTACGTCGAAAACCAGGAAGATGCCAGTGGACAATTGATCCTTTCCCACAAAAAAGCACGCATCCTGCGTTCATGGGAGCGGATCAACGAAGCTTTTGATAAAGACGAAATCATCAACGGTCATGTAAAATCACGTACAAAAGGTGGTTTGATCGTAGATGTATTTGGCATCGAGGCTTTCCTCCCGGGTTCGCAAATTGATGTGAAGCCTATCCGTGATTACGATATTTACGTTGATAAATCAATGGAATTCAAGGTGGTGAAAATTAATCACGAATACAAAAACGTGGTTGTTTCGCACAAAGCCCTTATTGAGGATGAACTTGAAGCACAAAGGGCCGAAATCATCTCCAAACTTGAAAAAGGACAGGTACTTGAAGGGACCGTTAAAAATATCACATCTTATGGTGTATTTATCGATCTTGGCGGTGTTGACGGACTTGTTCATATTACCGACCTTTCTTGGGGACGTATCAAACATCCGGAAGAGATTGTTGAGCTCGACCAAAAAATCAAAGTGGTTATCCTCGACTTTGACGATAACAAAAAACGTATTGCCCTTGGCCTGAAACAACTTACACCTCATCCTTGGGATGCCCTTGACGAGAAGATGAAGATTGGCGACACCGTAAAAGGAAAAGTGGTCGTAATTGCCGACTATGGTGCATTTATCGAAATCGCCCCTGGAGTTGAAGGCCTTATCCACGTATCCGAAATGTCATGGTCGCAACATTTAAGGTCGGCACAAGACTTCCTGAACGTGGGCGATGAAGTTAATGCTGTTATCCTGACACTTGACCGTGAAGAACGAAAAATGTCACTCGGTATCAAACAACTTATCCCTGACCCCTGGACCAATATTAAAGACAGGTATCCTGCAAATTCAAAGCACACTGCCATAGTCCGTAACTTTACCAACTTTGGTATTTTTGTGGAACTGGAAGAAGGTGTTGATGGATTGATCCACATTTCTGATCTTTCATGGTCCAAGAAAATAAAGCATCCTGCTGAATTTACCAAAATCAGTGAAAACATTGACGTGATCGTACTTGACGTTGATGAAGACAACAGACGCTTAAGCCTTGGACATAAGCAACTCGAAGAAAACCCCTGGGATGTATTCGAGTCCGTGTTCAACGTGGGTTCCGTGCATAAGGGAACTGTTATCGAGATGAACGAGAAAGGTGCTATCGTTGCCTTGCCATATGGTGTTGAGGGATTTGCCCCAAACAGGCATTTGAACAAGGAAGATGGTTCTACCATTAAAAATGATGAAAGCATTGATTTCAGGGTAATCGAATTTTCGAAAGACAATAAGAAAATCATCCTTTCACATACAAGGTTGTTCCAGGAAGCCCGGGCGAAAGATAAGGCGAGGGAAGCCTCTGAAGCAAGGAAAGAGGAGATGTCAACACGTAGGGCAGTGAAGAAGGTGAAAGACAATGTGGAGAAAACAACCCTTGGTGATATTTCCGCTTTGGCAGCCCTGAAATCCGATATGGAACAAGAGGCAAAAGCCAAACTGGAAAAAATGTCGAAAGAGAAGAAGTCCACGGCTAAAAAAGCCGAAGCCAAGAAAGAAGAGCCTAAGGAAGAAACAAAGAAGGAAGAAGTGAAGAAGGAAGAAACGAAGAAGCCTAAGGCAAAGAAAGAGGACGACAAAAAAGAAGAACCAAAAAAGGAAGATGAAAAGTAGGAGTTGGTTTTTCTAATGCCATAAAGTCCCTGCCGGTTTTGGCGGGGATTTTTTTTGAACAGAATTCCACATATTCAATGAATACATTAAACGCAACTTCCACGGTTGGTTATAAACACACAATTGCACATAGAAGTATTGGTGCGCCGGCAAAGGGGAATGATTAAAAGAAGGACAACAACATTAGGGGGCTTCAATTAATTCATTGCTTTCAAGAAACAAATAGGATGAACAAGGTGCCTGCCTTGCCGGAAGACAGGCAAGTCACATATCATCCTGAATAGCCTAAGTTATTGAGAAAAAAAATTACGGGAAAATACATCAATGCCGAATCATTAAGAAAAAAACATGGTTTCCTTCCATTATAAAAAACATGTCCGGGAAATTATCATAAATATCAAGACTCACTGGATTTTGATTATTTTTGTCAGCAAAATTATTAAATGACTTTCGACGTAACAATACTTGGCAGCAATTCTGCCATCCCAACAATAAAACGTAACCCCACTTCCCAACTCGTTAACCACCTTGATCGGTTCTTCCTGATTGATTGCGCCGAAGGGACACAGGTTCAACTTAGGCGGAACAAAATACGGATCCAACGCATAAACCACATTTTCATCAGTCATCTCCATGGTGACCACTTTTTTGGGTTGATCGGTTTGATTTCTTCCATGCACTTGTTGGGAAGGAAAAAAGACCTCTTTGTTTATGGCCCTCCCCAGCTCAAAGAAATCCTGGATATCCAACTGGAAGCTTCGCAAACCGAACTCAACTACCCTTTGCATTTCCACCCAACAAAGCCTGCGGAAAACGAAACCATTTATGAGGATGAAAAACTTTGCATCAGTACGATTCCCTTAAACCACCGTATCCCCACGTGTGGGTTCTTGTTCAAGGAAAAACAAGGGAAAAGGAGATTGATCAGGGAGGAAGTGAAGGCCTTGAATATCCCTGTGGAGCAATTTTTCAATATTAAAAACGGGGAAGATTTCATCAAAGAAGATGGTACGGTTGTCAGTAATGGCGAAATAACCAAAGACCCACACATTGTTCGTTCCTATGCTTATTGTTCCGACACTTCCTACTTCGAGCCCATAATACCGATAATTGAAAACGTTGATTTGCTTTATCACGAAACAACCTTTATGCAAGACCGTGCCGAAGCAGCCGCGGAAAAATTCCATGCAACAACCATTGAGGCTGCTACAATCGCAAAGAAAGCCAAAGTTAAGAGACTGATAATCGGCCATTTCTCAAACCGTTATGACGATCCGAACTTATTGTTGGATGAAGCACAAACCGTTTTCAGGAACACAAAACTCGCACTTGAAGGAAAAGTGTTTGAGGTTTAGGGAACTTCTATTAATTCATTACTTTCAAGAAACAAATAGGATGAACAAGGTGCCTGCCTTGCCGATCAGGCAGGCACCTTGTTCATTATATTTGTTCCCATTGGGTTTCCAGGGTTTTCCATATCCTTCTTCAATTTTTTTTACATTATCCCGATAGTGTTTCTAAAATTTTCATTGCCTATGAAAAACCCTGAAAATCTTGATGCGAATGAATTAATAGAAGCCCCCTTTAGTGATTACAAAATCATTGGTTATTGCACTCTCCTTTACTGAAAAGAAATCCGTTGGGATTTTAATATCGCTCATCTCAATTTTGTACTTTTACCCATTCACAATTTATGGGGCAAATATTTGTCCGGCAATCTAAAAAAATTTGAACGATGGAAATTAAACTACTCCTCCCCACACTTTTTTTAATGGCAATCGCTTTTGGTTTGTTTGCCCAAAAAACCGAGTTTAAAACCGAACCTGAAGAAGCCTTCGGGGTGGAAACCATACGGGTGGAAAATGGAAAACATTTAAATGATTTTCTTGATATAGGGAAACTAAAAACGCAGCAAACGGACATTGATCCGGGGATTGACCCCGAAGGTGATTTTATGTTCCGGTCCACTTTTTCAGCGGATGGGACAAAGGTGTTTGTCTGCAATGGAGGCACAAACAATGTGACTGTTTTCGACTTTGAAAGCATGACGGTAATAACGAATATTGAAGTTGGTGGATATCCTTGCGACATAGCTGTTACAAATGAATATGCGGTGGTTTCCTGCATTTTCGGGGATGTGATCGATGTGATCGACCTTTCGGATTATTCCATTGCAGCATCGTTTTCGACCCCTTCGGGTGCACAGCCTGCCGTTGTGGAAATCAGCCCCGACGGGAATTTTGCTTACATCGCCTGCGACATCAATGACCAACTTGAAGTGATTGACCTTGCAAACTTAACCCAATTAAGCCCAATTACAGGGTTCCCCATTAACCTACAAACTTTTTCATGGGTTTCGACGGGAGGAAGGTCTTCCTTTAAGTTTTCCCGCTTTGTGGTATCACCTGACGGGAACTATTTGATCGTGAGCAATGGTGATGACAAAGTGTTCTATATTGATTCGCAAACCGGTAACACCGATTTTGAAGTTAACATTCCCGATTGCCCTGTTGTAGGGATTTCGGGAGATGGTTCCAAAATAATTGCCCCAAGTTTCAGCTATTCCACGGGTATCCTTCAGGTTTTCCAAATTGATAATATCGCACACGAAATCACCGGAACGGTAGAAGTAACGGGCTACTCCCTTTCGACCAATGAGGTTGGGGTCAATGCCGATGGCACAAAAGCATACATTGGTATCAGCAATAACTCAAGTGCAATTGTAAAATTTGAAACCAATGATTTTACGGTTTTCACCCAAACTTATACCGCCTTTTGGATTGGCACCTCTGCCGACCACAATTATGCCGTGAGCGGGCAATACCGTTTTAGTATCATTGACTTTGAGAACGAAACGATCGCCGATTACAATTGGGGGAATACACAGGATTTTGGATGCGTTTCTCCCGTTGGCTTCAAGGTTGCCGGATATGACCCCTTGCGATACGAAGGACTTTATTTTTATGATTGCACCAATCCTGAAGACATCGAATTGAAAGGAAAAGAGCTTTCAGGTTTTCCTCCCGAAGGGGATACGCCTTATCGGATTGCAATCTCGGCAGATGGCACAAAAGCCATTACTTCCAATTCCCTTTCCGAAAACATGTCCATTATTGACCTCGGGACTTATTCGGTGGACACGATTATTGATTTGGGCGAAAAGTGCGATGCAATTGGGATAACCCACGATTCCCAGTGGGCAATCATGGGAGGATATGATTTGAACACGATAAAACTAATCAACCTTTCCACAAATGAATTTGTCACTTCGGTAACAACCGGCCAACGACCTTTAATGGTTGCCATTGCCCCGGAGGACGATTATGCTTACATAGGCAATTTAAAACAAAATTCAGTTTCCTTTGTGGAACTTGATGGTGCGAACAGTACCGAAATTGCAGACATACCAACGGGTGTCATCGGACTTACATGGGCCGCAAACGGTGTGCGCAGTAGCGTGGAAGTTGACCCAACAGGGCAATATGTTTTGGTAGCAGCAAGCTTCGCCGATAAAGTACAGGTCATTGATGTACAGGCCCAGCAAGTTGTGGCTGACATTCCGGTTGGGACCTTTCCATTGAAAATTGCCTTCGACCAAACAGGTGAATATGCCGCTGTTACAAATTACAACAGCAGTAATTTTTCGATAATCCATGTGGACGGGGCCAATTCAAGCCTGGTCGGGACATTTTCGAGCAATGGTTCCTATCCTTTACGATTAGCTTACAATCCAGTTCAGGATGAATTCGGGATAATTGTTTATGATTCAAAAAAGGTGATCAATGTGGATGCTGAAACCGGGACAATCAACAGCACCGATAATTATTCGCAATACGGAAACCCTATTATGATTATGTACGATGTAGAGGGGAAACCACTCGTTCTTACCAATGGAAACGATGATGCGCCCGGCTACCTGATCCGTGATGGAGAAGCCGTTGCCCTGCCTGCTTCGCCAACATATTTCGACTATTGTTCTTCAACACATACGGCTGTGGTTACCATGCCCGCCGATTATGTGAGCGTAATAGAATATGAATTGAACACCGATCCTCCGGTTGCCGGTTTTACGGCCAACGTTACCCTTATCCAAATTGGAGGGGAAGTTGAATTTACCGACCTTTCGCAAAATATGCCCACAAGCTGGGAGTGGGGTTTTGAAGGTGGGACACCGGCCACTTCAACTGAGCAAAACCCGGTCATCACATACGAAACCCCAGGCTTATTTGATGTTTCGCTCACGGCAGGCAATGCAAACGGCTCCGATACTAAAACGGAAGAAAATTACATCCAGGTGGATACCATTACATTTATAAACGAAAACGGAAGTTTACTTGAAATATCGGTTTTCCCCAACCCGGTTTCCGATAGGCTTTACATACAACTGAACAAAAATCCACAAAAGGGAATATCTGTTTCCGTGTTTACGATAGAAGGGAGAATGCTTTTCACACAAAAATCAAGCAATCTGGAAAATGTGATTGATATGCAAAATTTAAACGCAGGTGTTTATCTTTTGAAGGTAACTGATGGGGATAGGGTTCGTGTTATGAAAATCAATAAACGCTAACAAGCTTATTACGTAAAACGCATTACGCAAAAAACGTAATTTTAAACAAAAAGGCAATTAAAACCAAATGCACGTTAACGGAAAACATTATCGCACGGTTTGGATGGAAGGCTCTGTCGTATGTTTAATAGACCAAACTCTATTGCCATTTGAATTCGGGATTTTTGAAGCAAAGAATTACCAAAGCAGTTGCCATGCAATAAGAACAATGATTACCCGTGGTGCGGGAGCCATCGGGGCAACCGCCGGGTTTGCCATGGTACAGGCCATGATGGAAGCCCCCAAAACAGGATTTGAAGATTTTATCCTGAATGCAAAAAAAGAAATAGAGGCCACCCGCCCCACAGCGAGGAATTTGTTTTATGCCGTTGACCGGGTTTTTGAGGCCGGGAAAACCTCCATCGAAAATGCCCTGGCCGAAGCACAAAAAATGGCCGATGAAAATATTGCAGAAGCCCGGATGATAGGAAAATTTGGAAACGAAATCATTCAAAACGGCTTTCGGATAGAAACACATTGCAATGCCGGATGGTTGGGCTTTGTGGATTGGGGCAGTGCTTTGTCACCCATTTACTACGCAAAGGAAAAAGGCAAGGATATTTTCGTTTATGTCGATGAAACCCGCCCAAGGAGCCAAGGGGCAAGATTAACAGCCTGGGAATTGAAAAATGAAAATATCCCCCATGCAATTATTCCGGATAATGCAGGAGCTTATTATATGTCGCAAGGAAAAGTTGATATGATGATAGTGGGTGCCGACCGTGTTGCTGCCAATGGCGATGTGGCCAATAAAATCGGCACGCTCGAAAAGGCCATTGTCGCCAAGGAATACGGCATTCCCTTTTATGTGGCTGCCCCACTTTCAACCTTTGACATGGATTGCCCGTCAGGAAATGACATCGAGATTGAACAAAGGGACGAAAGGGAAGTTTTGTACCAAACCGGTCCCGACATGACAGGAAAGATGGTCGAAATCAGGGTTGGCAATCCCGGTTCCAAAGCCCTGAACCCGGCCTTTGATGTTACACCTGCAAAATACATAAAAGGGATTATTACTGAGAAGGGGATCGTTGCAGCAAATGCCAAATCTATTAAAAGCCTATTTGTATAAATGGATTTCACAAAGGAAAAAGAAGAAGTTGCCTACTTCATGCGTAGGCTATACGAACAAAAACTAACAACCACATCCGGTGGGAACGTGAGTTTACGGGTGGGAGATACAGCCTTGATCACCCCTTCGCAATTGGACAAAGGGAGAATAAAAGCTGAGGAGATTGGGGTGATTACTTTGGATGGGGAAAACCTTACACCCCATCTCAAAATCAGTATGGAAAGCAAAATGCACATGGCCATTTACCATAACCGAAAGGACGTTAAAGCCATCGTACATGCCCATCCGGTGTTCGCCACTTCATTTGCCATTGCAGGAAAAGAAATCAAGACCAGCCTGGCCGGGGAAGCCTGGGCAGTTCTTGGGAAAACGGCATTCGCACCTTATGCCTTAATGGGCTCGCAAAACCTGGCGGATAATGTGGGGGCGGCTGCCTTAAAAGGCAATTGCATTCTAATGGAAAACCATGGCATACTATGCGTTGGAGAAAACCTTTTGCAGGCTTTCGACCGTTTGGAAGTATTGGAGGCTGCTGCGAAAATGAACCTCATCACCCAATTGCTTGGGAACAGCAAGGAACTTCCCACCGAAGAATTGAAAGAAATCAGTTTGCTTTTTGAATAAAACAATGAACTTGAAGAAATTAATCCTGCTCATATCGATCACAATCTCGCTCAGCACATTGGCACAGGAAAATAACAATTTTTCTGTTGACCTCGGGTTGGTGAATACACATAAAGGTTTTTTTTATTTATACCAGGGAATGGTTGACATCAACATTGGTTATAACCTAAAGCTATGGAAGGGGCTTTATGCCGGTGGTGCATTCCAAACCGAATATCTCAGGCTAAAAAACACACAAGCCCGGACACTTATTTTCAAACCCAAAGTGAATCTCCATTACTACATTAATTTCTCAAAAAAATTAAGTCTTGTCCCATGGATATCGGTGGGATATTCCTTTTTGCAAATCAAAAACAAAGAGTTTGGGTATTCCGATAATGTGGCCGGGTTGAACCTAAGCCCCGAATTGAAATTCGTACGTAAAACAAATTCACGGGTCAATTATTATATTTTTGGGAGATACGATTATGTTTATTTAAAGGAAGACCCCGGATTCACCCAATTGGAATATTTCCGCAATGTGCATATCTCAAGTTTTGGGATTGGGGTTTTCATAAAACCGAAAAAATAAAACATTCGTAAAAAGCAACATCATAGAAGCCCCATCGGGGGCGAAATTATGGCAATAAAACTGAAAGAGCAAAAATAGTTTTGGCGGTATTTTTGGTTTTGTCCCAAAAATAATGACAAAACGGGTTTGAAATTCATTGGCAATAAAATCACCAATATGAAAACAAACAAGATAATAATTTTTCCTGTTTTAATATCTATTTTCTTGATCGCAACATATTCCTGCAAAAAAGAACAAGCCCCCCTTGAACTTGCAAGGGATTATATTTTTGTGGCGGATATCCAGCAATATTGCCAGGGAAATTGCGAGGAAACCTCCGATTGGGAAATGCAAACCATCCTTGCAAAGGGTCATGTAACGGGAATTGAAAACGATTCACTCATGCAGGATTATTTTGACAACAGCCTGTTTTACCTTAAAGATATAAGGAACGGGATTTTTCTTGAAATCAGGATAAAAAGCGATAAGGCGGGGATTTTCAGCAAACTCAAAGCATTCAAAAAAACCGATATGGTTTTCCTTAAAGGGAAAGCCGAAGCCATTACGGCCACTTCAGGAGAGGATTGCACCAAAGGGGTCGTTATCGATTTATTCAGCGCAAACGATATTAACTAATATTCGACAGATCACTGCGCAGGGGCAAGTGCATTATTCGTCAGGCCACTGCGCTCAGGCATACGCAATATTATTCGTCCGACCACTGCGCACAGCCATACGCAATGGCAGTGGTCGGACGAATTAAAACCAACAACGATGAAAACAAAAAACAGATGTCCGTGGACACAGGACAAAGCACTCGAAAACGAATACCACGACACGGAATGGGGAGTGCCATTGCATGATGATGATAAATTGTTCGAATATATGCTTTTGGATGCTTTCCAGGCCGGATTGAGCTGGTCCACTATTTTGAACAAAAGGGAGAATTTCCGTAAAGCCTTTGATGGATTTGATGTTCAAAAGATATCCAATTATAAGGAAGATAAAATCCGGGAATTGCTGAACGACAAAGGGATTATCCGAAACAAACTGAAAATCCGCTCCTCGGTTACCAATGCCCAACTCTTTATTAAAGTCCAGGAGGAATTCGGCAATTTCGACACATATATCTGGCAGTTCGTGAACCACAAAACCATCACGAACAAATGGGAACGCATGGAAGACGCCCCCGTCAGCACGCCCGAATCGGATGCCATGAGCAAGGATTTAAAAAAGCGGGGCTTCAAGTTCGTGGGAACCACTATCTGTTATGCATTTATGCAAGCCGCCGGAATGGTAAACGATCATTTGGTGAGTTGTTTCAGGTATAAGGAAGTTTAAGGATTGATCTGTTGTGTCAAAATAGTTTGCGTAGGATAAGCAAATTCCAATTTATTTTCGCCAAACTTCCTTAGGATTTCCAGGTTGATATCGGTCTGGGTCTGCAAAATGTCGGCCCCTTTTGTGATGTAATAAATAAACAATATCCCCAAGGAGAAATCACCAAAACTATTAAAACCGATATAATGTGTTTCCTCTGTCCCCGTTTGGTTTTTTACGATATTCCTGAGTATCACCATGGCGAGTTGCATTTGTTCATCCGTGGTATCGTAAACCATTCCCAGGTTAAGCACCACTTTACGTGTAGGCTCAAGGGTCACGTTTTCCACCATGCTCCCGGTGAATTTTGAATTGGGGATGGTAACGACCCTTCCCTCCAAAGTGCGGATGCGCGTTGTCCGCAAGCCAATTTCCATCACTGTCCCATCAAATCCCCCAATTTTTATCCGGTCTTTGATCTTAAAAGGTTTATCCGTAAAAATGGTAAATCCCCCAAAAACATTTGAAACCAAATCCTTAGCTGCCATAGCAAGGGCCAAACCACCAATCCCAAGTCCGGCCAAAATCGCCCCCACATCAAACCCGGTATTGTTCAAGGCGATAATTATCCCTAAAATCCAAAATATGCTTCGGATACTTTTCCTGAAAATAGGAAGCAGTTGATCGTCGATGTCATTTTCGGATTTTATGGTCAGGGGCTCAAGATACTCAGCTATAAAGGCATCCACGATACGGGCAATCAGCCAGGTAACACCCAGGATTAGGACAAAGTAAAAACCTTTGTACAACCACTGGTCAACTTCCGGGCTAAAAGTCAGGCGCTCAAACCCAATCCAAAACCCAAATGTAACAATCAGCAAAATAGCCGGATCATCGATCATATCCAGGAGGATATCATCTATCTTGGTTTTTGACCTGGAAACCAGTTTTTTGACAATTTTATTAAAAAACCACATGGCCATTTTCCCTGCCACTACCGACCCGGCAATAATGAGCAAAGAAACAAGCCAGTTCATGGCCGTATTCCCGTAAAATGTTGTTTCAAAAAATTCTCTCATGACCTGAATCTATTTATTGGATTTCAAAAATTTTGGCAAAGCTAAAAAATTAAATATTGGGCACATCATGTTTCAGTCCGTATTTATAGTCCAAAAGGAAAGTAATTTCGCAATGGTCGGAAAAACCGGCTGTTGAATTTGCACAATTTAGCTCATCTGTTTTAACAATGATATTCTGCTGTTCCCAATGAAGGTTAACAGTGGGTATATGGTTTTGTGGCGGTTTTTAATTCAGTTCTTCCTATTCTTTAAGCATAAAATAAACAGCCAATATTAGGAATACAAAAGCAACTATATGATTCCATTTAATTGGTTGATTTTTAAAAAAGAACAATGTGAACAAACTAAAAACGACTAATGTTATTACTTCTTGAATAACTTTTAATTGAACAAGCGAAAATGGTCCTCCATTACCGTTAAAACCAATTCTATTTGCCGGTACCTGAAACAGATACTCAAACAAAGCAATACCCCAGCTTATTAAAATGATTGAGATTAATCCTAACTTATTAAACCATTTCCAGTCAGCAAATTTTAAATGACCATACCAAGCAATGGTCATAAATGTATTTGACAATATCAATAACCCAATTGTTAATATTCCTTTCATTTTTTTCCATTTATCTCGTATGTACCCTTTGTGCTTGCAGGTAATTATCGAACATGAACCATTGTTGATTTCATGGCAAAAATAATTAAAACCAATACATTTTTCCGATAACGAATGTTAAATACATTTCTCCCTACTTTTACAAACGACTAACGAATGTTTGTTCCCGGCCAATAACCCATTAGTATCCGTCCAAAAAGTCAATGTTGTTATTCTTCTTGCAAATATAGCCAATTCCCCTGTTTTACCTACTTTTGAAACCTTAAATATTCACTTACATTCCTTGGTAATGAAACTCAAACAACTCCTCCCCCTCCTGGTTTTATTTTCGGGATTCCAACTTTCTGCCCAGGTACACACAACTTATTTATGGCACCTTCAGCAACCCAATTACTGGCCGGAACAGAGCCAATGGGATATTTACCATTATCAAACCGTACAGGAATCGCAATGGTTAAAGGACAATAATGGCAACTGGTATTCCGATGGGCTGCAACATCCACTCAACAACTTAGAAGAGATATTCAACAAAGACGATCGGAAAGCGGTTTATCAATACCGTGCAAAAGATGCCGTGCAATCCTTATTGGGCCTTGCGGATGCCGGTGCCCAGGTGAGTTATTCGGGCTGCCTTATCGAAAATATCAACAGCCTGGCCAATGCAAACCAGTGGGGCTATTCACCGGGTTGGCAAAACAATTTCGTTACGGCCCGCAACTGGCAGACTTCCGGTGGCAACCCACGCATGGACATTGTTGGGTTTACCATGCAACATGCGCTTTCGCCCTTGCTTAGCGACCGGGTTTTCAGGAAACAATTGCAGGCTTATCGTCAGATTTACACCCAAACTTTTGGTGCTTCCCCTGGTTTTTCAAAAGGCTACTGGCCCGCCGAATGCTCCTTCAGCGAACGTATGATTCAAGTCTTGAAGGAGGAAGGTTTTGAATGGTCGGTAATTGCAAACAGCCACCTTGCCCGGACTTTGGCAGATTATCCCCTGAACTTCGGAACTTCGGGCTGCAACATCGATCCGCCAAACGGGGCCGATAAAGTGAACACGAACGGGAACAATTGGTGGAGTGGACAAATAGATGGTCGGGGCGGGACATTTGCCGCACCCTATTGCTATCAGGCACATAATGCAAAATACGTTGATCCCGAAAACGGAGCCGAATATGTGATTACCGTTGTGCCAATGGCCGAAATCCTCAGCTATCAAAATGGTTATGCACTGATGGGAACCGGGGACATTGATGCGCACATTGCGCCCTACGATGACCCTTACCAAGCTTCGATTGTGCTGCTCGCACACGATGGAGACAATGCCTGGGGCGGAGGTTACGATTATTACAATAACTCCGTTCCGGGATTTGCCAACGAAGCTGCTTCCAAAGGATATGTCCCTTCGACCATCCAGCAGTTCCTTGACGACAATCCTGTTCCGGCCAATGACATTGTCCATGTGGAAGATGGTTCCTGGTTCAATGCGGCCAACGACTGGGGGCATCCACAGTTCATCAACTGGTTCTGGCCCATGTACACGGCAAACTACGAATTCGACCCCATTGGCTGGACGGAAGATGCCCGCAACTGGGCCGTGCTTGTGGCTGCCGAAAACCGGGTGGAAACGGCAGAAGATTTGGAAGGGGGAACGGATATTTCCGACATTGTCAACCCGGGCATTTCATCCAGCCTTTCGGAAAGGGCATGGCACCACCTTCTGCCGGGATATACCAGCGGCTATATGTATTACGGTACTTCCCTCGACATGGAGGTGAAGCAATCCCTCGCCTGTAATATTGCCACGGGGTTTGCCGATCAGGTCATAGATGCAAATCAGGGAACCGACAACACCCCTCCCACCGTATTTATCCCTCAACGCTATCCGTATAATCCGGGCGGAATTGGTTTTGGGCCAACCTATGCTTATCAGCAACACCAAAATAGCTCTGACTTTACAATATGGACTTTCGCCTATGATGTTTCAGACCTGCAATCCATCAACCTCAAATACCGCCTTGACAACGATGGCATTAACCCGCTTACAGACAATGACAACGAAACCTATGCAGGTGGAAGTGGTGTTCAATCCTGGATTTCGGTCTCCATGTCCGAAAGGATTTTCCCCACCGGAAATGTGACCGGCAACCCTGACATCGACTTTTTTATTTTGCCCGATTATATCGCCAATGAATATTATGCAGAAATAGCCGGGCTTTCCGATACACTTGTGGATTATTACATCGAAGCCACCGACAATAATGGAAATATTTTAAAAACGCCCATACAGCACGTTTATGTTGGGGACTACAACCCGGGAGGTGGCGGTGGTGGATATGATGTAAGCTGGTTGCCGGAAAACCCAACCGAAAATGATATAATCACGATCACAATAACCGATCCACCAACTTCAGGGAAATTGCACTGGGGCGTGAATTACCAGGGAAGCAACTGGCAAACGCCCGACATTATTTATTGGCCGGCCGGAACGGTTTTGTTCAACGGAAGTGGCCCTGCAGTTGAAACACCTTTTTCATCTCCAAACGGAAATGGGGAAATCACATTACAAATCGGCCCCTTCAATAATCCGGCACAGCTTGTTAATTCCATTGCCTTTGTCATCCATTATGATGATGACAGTTGGGACAATAACAGTAGTAATGATTATCACATTAACACTCAAGGACAGGGAATTGTCGGGATTGTATGGGAACCGCAAAGCCCAAACCAATACGATTCAATAAAGGTTTTTGTGGGACAGGCCAATGTCGGCGCAAATCTGCATTGGGGAGTTACCGAAAACGGCAGTTCGTGGACAACACCCAACCTTTCCTACTGGCCCACAGGTTCTGTTCTTTTTAATGGAAGTGGCCCGGCCATCGAATCCCCTTTTTCCGGGCCGGACACCGAAAGTGTTTTGTCCATCGTTTTAAACCCGTTTAAAAACCCAGCACAAATAGTTGATGGTGTAAACTTTGTGATCCATTACAATGATGAAAGTTGGGACAACAACAATGGCAACGATTATTTCATCCCGGTGGACAATATTTCTGGCATCGGGCTTGACCTGAAAGTTTACCTCGAAGGCTTCTACAGTGCTTTTGGGATGACCACCATCCTAAACACACAAGGGCTTATGCCCCTCTCGCAACCCTATTCGGTTCCGCCCTGGAATTATCCGGGAAACGAAAACGTTGCTGCAATCCCAAATGCCGATGTGGTGGATTGGGTTTTGGTGGAACTCCGGGATGCAAGCCAGGCCAGCGAGGCAAACGGGACAACAAGGATTGCCCGGCAAGCGGCATTTCTATTGAAGGATGGGAGAATAGTTGGTTTGGATGGCACCGGGCCATGTTCCATTGCCACAACCATAAGCGACAATCTATTTATTGTAATACAGCACCGGAACCACCTTGCGATTATGTCGGCAAATGCCTTGCAGCAATCGGAAGGGATATTCTCTTATGATTTTACGGATTACAATTACAAGGCTTATGGATTAGCAGCACAGAAAGAACTTGGTGGAGGGATTTATGGGATGATGGTGGCGGATGCCAATGGTGACGGGGATGTGAACAACACCGACAAAAGTTTTTGGGAAACCCAGACCGGGGAGCAAGGCTATAAGTCAGGTGATTTTGATATGGACGGGCAGGTGAGCAACCCCGACAAAAATGATTTTTGGATACCCAATTATGGGGAAGTGAGCCAGGTGCCGGATTGATTTTTCATAAAACCTCTGTTCTCTTAATGATAATAGGGGTTTTAATATCTTCCAAATCTCCACAAATATATGGCAAATACAAGAAAAGCAGGCACATCTTTGTTTTGAAGTTATATGATTCCAATCAGCCTAATAACCTGTTCAACTCCCCCACGAGATAAAGAGGAAGGGAAACAAGCCGGAAGTTGACTTTTTCCATGGCATTGTTGATTTTTACGGAAGTATTGACCTGCACAACAGAAGGCAGATCGGCATTAAAACGGATTGCCCTGTCCAGTTTTTTCTCGGCAACATAAATTTGCAAGGATTTTAGTGTTCCCGTTTTCCCTGCTTTCACTTCAACAGGTATAATTTTATTCCCCATTTGTATTACATAATCAATTTCTGCTGATGAATTTCTCTGTTCACGTGTCCAATAATAAATACTGTTCTCTGTAAAATATGGGGGGAAACACAAAAGTTCCTGACCGATAAATTGTTCGGCAAGACTGCCTTCATTGTTTAAGCCTTTGTTTTCCAAATCCGTTAACCGGAGTTTCAATACATGGTTAGCAAGGCCAATATCAAGAAAAAGGGGTTTGAAAACCTTTTCAACCATCCCATATCCGAGTGGGATTTCGGTTGCTTTTGTATTGTGGACAAGATATACAATCCTGCTCATGTTCAACAAGTCCAATGATCTTCGGATCGTATCTGATCGGATTGAACCACTAAAATTGACATATTTGAATTTTTGGCCGATGATTTTCGGGATATACTTCAATAGTTTTCCCATGGTGATTTGCTGTGAACGCGTGCCATACTTCGCAAAATCAAACTCCAGGGATTTCAGGATACTTTCATGGATACGCTCCGCACTTACCAAACTTTTTGTTTCCGCATAAACGTTAACAGCCTCCGGCATTCCCCCGATAAAAAAATATGCCCGGGTCAATCGCATTAATTTATCATGTATGGGCAAAGGGATTCCATCCCCAATTTCAAAGCTCTTCAAAAACCCAACAAGGGCATTTTCCCCTGCTGCATCCAAAAACTCATAAAAGCAAAGAGGGTACATATAGGCAAACTCAACCCTCCCGACCGGCATGGAATATTGCAAATCGTTTAAAGCATGGTCCAACAATGATCCGGCGGCAATAACATGCAGTCCGGGGATTTCCTCATAGAAATACCTTAAGGAAACAATTGCCTCCGGGCAAATTTGAATTTCATCCAAAAAAAGCAAAGTGTCGGATACCTGAATTCCCTTTCCAAAGTAAACCTCTAAATTTTGGATGGTTTGCCCAACATCATTGGTTTTGAAGAATTGCTTCAATTCAGGTGTTTCTTCAAAATTGATTTTAACCAATTCTTTGAAATGTTGATTTCCAAATTCCTCAATAATGTATGTTTTGCCCACTTGTCTTGCACCCCTTACAATCATTGGTTTCTTATGGGTACGATTCTTCCATTCTATCAGGTATTCTGTAAAAAAACGTTTCATGGTTTATCTATTTTTATTCACCCTTAAACAAATATACCCTGCAAATGTAACAAATACATTTGGATTTTTACAATTTTAATGCTAAAATACGTTTGGATTTTTACGGTATTAATGTTTAAATACGTTTGGATTTTTACAATTTCACATCAGGCACCTTCCCGTTTTCAAATAGGTTTTGATACAAGGCGGGAAAATATCAGCCCTACCAGCTCAAAGCATGATTTGGGCTACGAGACTTATATCAACCCAATACTTCGCATTTCCCAGAAACACTTTTCCGTTGCATTGATATCAGCCGAAGCATCATGTGCATCTTCAAAATCTTCTCCGAACAATTTTATATGCAGTTCCGATAATTTTGGCCATTTATAACCGTAGGGCCCTCGCAGTTTGCAATATTTGGTGGAAGCCTGCATGGTGCACAATTTCTTTTTTTTGTTGAAATTGCTTTTTACATCTTTTCTCAGGAGTTCGGCCCCGAGGATTTTTTCATCAAAACTTATATTGTGGGCAACGATGAAATCAGCTTCTTTCACCAACTCATTGAACCTGTCCAGGATTCTTTTCAGGTCTTCCCCTTCCTTCATTGCCCTTTTGGTGGAAATCCCATGGACCCTTGCCGCAGCAACCGGAATCGTATAGTTCTCGGGTTTAATGATAAAATCAGCGGATTCAATCCGGTTTCCATTGTCATCACAAAGTATCCAGGCAATCTGGACCATCCGCGGCCAGTTGTTCAAATCGGTTACCGGTGCTTTCCAGTTGCGGGGCAGGCCGGTAGTTTCTGTGTCAAAAAAAAGGTACATGTTCTCTATATTTGTTAACGATTTTTATGAGGAGCTAACTCTCATCCTTGTAATAAATCTTATAATATTTACGGCCATCCTTTTCCTCCCCTTGCTCTATCAGGTTTCTGTCGCCATGGATATAAATATGAAAGTTTTTGTCCAGCTTCAAAATACTCTTGAAAACCCTGGCTTGCTTTTTTACCGCCTGGATGGAGATTTCAAAATTACCAGACACATTGATATCATTGTCGTCCGTATAGGTTTTATTGAATTTTTGAAACGAACCGATCACCTCGTTATCCTGAAACACTTCCTTTTCAAAACCTTCTTTTTCAAATGTTTCATGGGTCTTGAAATACTCGACCGAACGGTTCAGCAAATCAATTTGATCCGCTTTGTTCACCTCAAATTCATTGGGGATTTGTTCCGTAATAAACGACTTTGTGAGGGTCAAAAACTGGTTGGTGCTGTTCACATAATCATTTCTGTAACGCACGTTTATAAAGTCATTTATCCAATAGTCGGTTTCTGTGCTTCCATTGTCAATAACAAAAACGGTATAAGGTTCATCATTGAACAATATCAAACATGCTTTGTCCAACCGCCTCGTCCCGATCCCTTTTTTAAAGCTCAGGCCCGTATCGTCCGATTTTGTTTCAATAAACGTTTCCTTGTTCTCAACTTTATATATGCCAAGGGCTTCATGGGATTTGTTCCCCATTGTAACATCATCGTACTTCACGATAAACAAATCCCCATCTTTGATATTCGGGTGTTTTGAAACACTTTTCAAGTGTTGATGAACGTCCTTTGACTTTTCGTAAAAGTCCCCGCCATTGAAAATATCCCTTGCCAGTTTAAAAAGCGTGTTCAATTCCAGTTCTATATCATGCTTAAACTCATAAGTCGTGGTATTGCCAACAAATGGTTTTAGGAAAACCTTCTTTAACACATCTTCTTCCTCACTGCCATTCAAATCGTATTCGGCATTGCTCAAAAAAGAAATATTGCTTTCAATGCCAATTCTGTGGAAAATCAAATTCTCAATGGTTGCATCGTTATACTCAATCATTCCGTCTGTTTTATTCTTCAATAGCTTTTTCAAAAATAGATTCTTTTCCTTGTTCCTTTGTTTATTCAAACCTTGCTTTGTTCAAAGAGCAAAAGTAAATATAATCCCAAACCAAAATCAGGTTAAAGATATAAATGACAAAACCGGGCAGCTAACTCATAGCCAATAATATTTATCGAAGAAAACAAATTTATTCTAAATTTGCATAATTATACTACATTGATATAGTATTTAAAATGAACCTCTCAAAAACATCAGAATATGCACTACGGATCCTGAGCTTTATGATTAACTCCGACCGACAGGTTTTTTCGGCCAAATACCTTGTGGAAAGCTTGGGTATCCCCGATAAATACTTGCGCCACCTAATGACCGATATGAGCAAAAAAGGCTTTATAAAAAGCATTCAGGGAAGGGAAGGCGGATATGTTTTTGCCAAAAACGCCAGCAAGATTTTTCTTTCGGATGTAGTTGATTCCGTGGAAGGAATGGACAAATACAGGGGCTGTTTGTTGGGGTTCAACAAATGCAATGAAGACCAACCGTGCAGCTTGCACAAAACCTATGTACCGGTAAGGGACATGGTCGTTGGCTTTTTAACTACCACTACAATACTTGAATTGAAAGACATGAACATTCAAAAGTTCTGATTTTAAAATTTTAAATACCATATAGAGATAGTATTTAATTTTTTTACTAATATTGCAACATGATATTTGATAACTAATCAACATGAAATTAACATTTAAGAAATTTTATGAAACAATTGCCATCTCTCCCCTCAAGAGAGGGGTTTGGGGGTGTGTACCTGAAACGGCCAATTGTTCTTTTAAAATTTTCTCATCCTATGGTTTCTTTGATTAGTTGAATTTTTTGAAACAATTACTAACTAAATTTAATCATTATGTTATCTAAAAATCAAGCCCGGTTATTTTTTCTCGGAGGCACGGTGGTGTTCTTCCTGATATTTCTGGCACTTTCAGTGAACACCGTTTCGAGCGGTATCCCAAAGAAAACCCATTCCGAAAACATTACAGAAGCTGTGGTTGGCGGAAAAGTTTTATTCGATGAAAACAACTGTATGGGATGCCATACGATATTTGGCGAAGGTGCTTATTACGCCCCCGAGCTCACCAAGGTCATCGACCGCAGGGGCGAAGCCTTCGTAAAAGGTGTTTTGTCGTCAAAACAGTCATGGGCATTGCACGGCAGAAAAATGGTCGCCTACGATTTTTCGGAGAAAGAAGTGAACGACCTGGTCGCTTTTTTCAAGTGGGTGAACGAAGTGGACCTGAACGGATTTCCACCTGAACCAGATTTAAAGAAATAAACAACCCAATTTATGAATTATAAAAATTACACAGATGAAATATAAATCACAAAAAGTAGCCTATATGTTTTTTGCACTGAGCATGGTGCTGCTACTGTTACAAATTGTTTACGGTTTTATCATGGCCTTTGCACATGCCGGTTATGATGGACTGCACGAAATTATCGCTTTTAATACCGCCACGGCAACACATAAAAATTTGCTGGTTGTATGGTTGCTTAGCGGTTTCATGGGTGCCGCCTATTATATTATCCCCGAAGAGGCACAAAGGGAACTGGTTTCTGTAAAGTTGGCATTGATCCAGTTTTGGAGCCTGGCAATCGTGGGCGTTGTCGCCGTTGCAGGTTTCCACGTTGGATGGTGGGAAGGGCGTAAATTCCTGGAGATCCCCCGTGCCTTGGACTACCTTGTTGTCGTTAATGTATTATTGTTCCTTGGGATAATATTGGTCACACTTTTCAAAGGAAAGGAAAAGACAACTACTGCAATGGTCTTGGCAATGGGATTGTTTTTTGCCGCATTGCTTTATCTTCCCGGCATGATTTGGTTCGACAACCAATCCATGGATTCGTTCTTCCGTTGGTGGGTCGTACACCTTTGGGTCGAAGGTGTTTGGGAACTCATTATGGGCGGTATCCTTGCCTTCCTCCTTATCAAACTTACCGGTGTTGACAGGGAACTTATCGAAAAATGGCTCTACGTAATTGTCGGCCTCACATTCCTTTCCGGAATTCTCGGGACAGGACACCACTATTATTACATCGGTGCCCCAAAGTACTGGCTGATGATCGGTGGGATTTTTTCCGCACTTGAGCCTTTGGCTTTCCTCGGAATGGCCTTGTTCGCATTTGCGATGTACCGCAAGGGCGAGAAAAACCATCCCAACAAAATTGCATTGTACTGGACTCTCGGAACTGCGATCATGTCGTTTGCAGGTGCCGGCTTACTCGGTATTGCCCACACTATCCCACAAGTGAATATGTGGACACACGGAACCCTGATCACGGCCATGCACGGGCATCTTGCTTTCTGGGGAGCTTATGCAATGATCGTGTTTTCAATTATTTCTTACTCAATGCCTCTTATGACCGGGAGGAAACTATATGACAAACCGGGCGCACATTATGCTTTCTGGTTGTCGAATATCGGCATGATCGGTATGACAACTGCTTTTGCTGCTGCCGGCGTTGCCCAGGTTTACCTCGAAAGAAAAGTGGGATTGGATTTCATGGTTTCACAAAATGCGCTCCATGTCCATTTCTGGGTGTTGATTGGTGCGGCGACCCTTTTCACCATTGGCATTCTTTATTATGTCGTGAACTTCTTTAAGCACGGGATGCCTACAGATGAAGCTTTGATTGATAATAAATAACTAACATTTCCGTCTTCAATGAAAATTTCAATTGAACATGGAAAATTCATAAGGTTTAAGGAACCAACGAATTAATAATGTCGTACCTACTGTACTTTAACCATTGTAACAATATTAACTACCATAGTTTTGCACCATTGGTGCGTATAAAAAACAAAGAACCGTAGGTTCGAAATTATGGCAGTAAGAAAAAAAACGTATCAAAGTACCGTAGGTATGGCATTATTGAAAACATGATTTATTGTAAATTCCTGTATTTTGAAGTGAGAAGTATCAGTAAATAAGTAATTAACAGTGGTCAGACAACAAATTATGTTATTGTCAATCAAGTTGACGGATTGGTCGTAAGGCTGATTAAATAAAGGGCTGGTTGTTGATTTCTTCAACAACCGGCCTTTCCCGATTTAATACTATAAAAATGCACACGAACAAAGAACCCTACTACAAATCCGTTGGAAAGGAAATTGAGGTTTTCAAACATTGCTATAACGGGAAATTGCCCGTTTTGCTCAAAGGCCCCACCGGGACAGGTAAAACACGTTTCCTGGAACACATGGCTTATAAGCTGGAAACAAAAATGATAACTGTGGCCTGCCATGAAGAAACCTCTGCCACCGACTTATTGGGACGGTTTATCCTTAAAGGTGCAGAAACAGTATGGAAGGACGGCCCGCTTACAACAGCGGTTAAAAAAGGCCATATCATATATCTGGATGAAATTGCCGAGGCCAGGCCCGATGTGATCGTGGCCATCCATCCCCTTACTGACCACCGCCGACAGCTTTATCTTGACAAACTTTCGGAGGAGATAAAAGCCCATGAGGATTTCATGTTGGTTGCTTCTTTTAACCCGGGGTATCAAAAAGGCTTTAAGGAGTTGAAACCTTCTACACGTCAGCGATTTGTTTCATTGGCTTTCGATTATCCCGATGAAAAACTGGAAGCCGAAATCGTAATCAACGAAACCGGCCTTGATGAAAAAGATGCGAAAAGGCTTGTGAAGATTGCCAATAAAATCAGGAACCTTCGGGAATTGGGCTTGATGGAAACCGTTTCGACACGATTGGTGGTGGATGCCGCAAAACTGATGCATTCGGGTTTGGGCAAACGCTTATCCGTGGAGGTCGGGATGATACAGCCACTGACCGATGATAATGAAATACTTGTGGCTTTGAAAGATATTGCCGATTTGATGATTTAACTTGTGTTGGCTCATAACGCCTGATTTCTTCGTTACGCTTGACTTTAAAATAACAAATATTGACCTCGATATAAGGAACAATTCAAAATGGAAGCCGATCAGTTCATATTCAAGAAAGTCATTGACCTGTTCAAAAGCTTTAAAAAAACCGACCCTGGGATTCTTGGGAAGACGGCTGACTTGGAAGTACTGAATGGCCGTCTGACACTTATCGCAACAGCCCTTTGTGGAAAAAAGATCGAGGTTTTCCCTGCGGAACAGGAAGGAGGGCATAAAGACATATTTTTTTACCTGCCTGTTTCCTTTTCAAAGTTGCCAAGCCTTGAAGATAATATCAAGTTTTATATATTCCGAATTGTTTTTCTTTCAATTCAGTTTGAAAAAAAAACCAATCAGATTTCATCCGATATTTCACTAAAAGAATCCCGACTACGTATAAAAGCCGAGGCCGATAAAATCATCGAAATAATGGAAAAAGACTTTCCATCCGTGGCCGGATTCTATCATTCCATAAAAGACCTATTCGGAACAGAAAGCAAAAAGAACGCAAAAATCCCTGAATATTGGCTATATGGAAAATACATGAACAGTTCCGGTGAAGACGGAAACAGGCTTTCCCGAGGTGGCGATTCAGATAGCTCGGGCCAGCAAAGCACAAACCCTTCAACCGAAATAAAATCAAAACCGGTCGAAGAAGCCGAAGTAATCAATGTTGACAAAAAGACCCAGCAGGATTATGTCATGAACCATAATTTTGAAAAGGTTGACACAGCGGAAGAATTTAAAGGTGTCTGGCGGAATTTCGATGGTGACGACAGCCTGGAAAAGGATTCGGAAGCTTTGAACGAACTTAACCTGAAACATATGGTTAGGACGGACGATGAAGTGCATTCCGTTTACCAGGCTGATTTCAGGGATTTGCAGGGAATCGCCGAAAGCGCCAACAAGGAAGATGATGGCAGGTATATTTGTTACGATGAATGGAGCCACCAGAAGAAGCAATACAAACCGGATTATTGCAAGGTTTACCTAAAAACCATCAATGGGGGAAACCTGGATTATGCAGCCAGCGCCCTGAAAGAAAATGCAGCCACATTAAATGGCCTGCGCCGGAAGTTTGCACAAATCCACCAGAAACGGCAGATCGTACGCAGGATGCACGATGGGGAAGCTATTGATATGGATGCGGTGGTGGATATGTTCACGGATATTAAATCCGGTCATACTCCTTCGGAAAATATTTATATCGCAAAGCGCAAAAAAGAACCGGATATTTCCATTTTGTTCCTTGTGGACTTGAGTTTGTCAACCGATAGTTATGCAGCGGGCAACCGCATCCTGGATGTGGAAAAGCAGGCCGTGATCCTTTTCGGTGAGGTGCTTCATGAATATGGTGTCGATTTTGCCATTGGCGGGTTTTACTCCAAAACAAGGAATAACTGCGCCTATATTTCCGTAAAGGATTTTGATGATGACTGGAACAAGGCCAAACGGAACATTGGTGCCGTGGAACCAAAAGGCTACACACGGATCGGCCCCGCTTTGCGGCATTCCAAGTCACTGATAAGCAGACGGCAAATGCAAAACAAGTGGGTAATCCTTCTTTCGGACGGCAAGCCCAACGATTATGATAAATATGAAGGCCGATATGGTATCGCAGACGTAAAACAGGCCTTGCGCGAAATGCACGAATACCATATTAATTCCTACGCCATCGCCATCGAATCAACAGCCAAATACTACCTGCCACAGATGTTCGGGCAAAACCATTACAATATTTTGTCGCACCCGGAAATGTTGCTTAATTCTTTGACTACCTTGTATCAACGAATTCAAAACCATTAGAAATGAATATCAGAAAAAATAAACAATAATGGAACAAGCAAAATCATTCTTATACCCACCGGGAGGAATCCTGATTTGGATAATCGTATTGATGGAGGTGCTTACGTTTGGGATTGCGCTTATCGTGTTCCGTGTAAACTTTCATCAGGATTACGACACATTCCTGAATTCCCAAAATATGCTCAGCAAAAATATCGGGTTGTTCAATACAGTCGTCCTGATTACAAGTGGGTATTTTATGGCCACAGTCATTGTGAAAATCAAACAATCCAGGATAAAGGGAGCAATCAAATGGATGTTTTTCACCATTGGGACAGGTCTGCTTTTCCTTTTTGTAAAGGGCTGGGAATACAGCATTAAAATTGCCGAAGGCCACAGTTTTGGTTATGATGATTTTTTTGATTTCTACTGGATGCTGACCTCCTTTCACTTTATCCACGTATTGGTCGGGGTGGTCATTCTTTCGGTTTTATTGTTCAAACTGCGGAAAGGCGATTACGGTGCCTCTAACTTTTTGGACATTGAAACGGGCGGTGTGTTCTGGCATATGTGCGATTTGATCTGGATTTTGCTGTTTCCGGTCCTTTACTTACTTCATTAGGGTTTGGCAATGAAATGGTTCAAGGGGACAATGATTCTAGGATTCAAGGCGATAATGAAAAAATATGATTTTAAAAAGCAATTAAAAATGAATAGAAAAAACACACTACTTTGGGTAGTTTTAATGTTGCTGATGCTGTTCAATTTTTGGCTGGCAGAAATCTCCCAAACCACTGCAAGATGGACTTTATCGGTTATCCTTATCGTCACGGTCATCAAGTTCCTCGGCATTGCCTTTCAGTACATGGAGTTGAAAGATGCACACAGGCGTTGGAAAATTATATTCATCGTTTTTGTTTTATCATTTGCCGTGGCGGCAGGATTGGTTTAAGGAATTTCATCAACATTTTCCATAATGCACACTCTATATTGCATTTTTATACTATATTTGCACTCTTAACTGTGCATTTATTGATTTTAATGCACGTCACACATTGCACTATGGATGAATTATATTCTATTTACAAAGAGCTTTTACAAAACACCAGTACTAAATTCAACAGGTTCCTGCTCCATTCAATTAACTGGGAACCTAAGTTGATCGGGATAACCGGGGCAAGGGGCGTTGGCAAAACAACAATGTTGTTGCAACACATCAAACAATCGGGAATAGAGAAAGATAGCTTATATGTATCGGCGGACAATGTTTTGGTTTCATCTGTTGGGCTGTTCAAGCTGGCTGGCAATTTTTACCGTCATGGGGGGAAGCACCTTATTATTGACGAAATACATAAATATTCAAATTGGTCAGGTGAAATAAAAAACATTTACGACAGTTATACCAATTTAAAGGTAATCCTGACAGGAAGTTCGATTTTAGACTTATATCATGGTTACGGGGATTTGAGCAGGCGGCTTATCTCTTATCGATTGCCCGGGCTTTCGTTTCGGGAATACCTTTTATTTGAAGAAAACCTTAGCCTGAAACCGACAGAAATAAATGATATAATAAACCAGAAGACCGACTTTAGGATCGATAAACCATTGATGCATTTCAAAAACTATCTCAAAAGGGGATATTACCCATTTTATAAAGAAGGGGACTTTAATTCCAGGCTAAGTTCAGCAATCAATGCAGTTCTTGAAATTGATATTCCAAAATACCTTGACCTGAAGATATCGACAATTGAAAAACTCAAACAGCTAATGCAAATCATTGCCGATAGTTCACCATTCAAACCCAATATCAGTAAAATAGCGGAAATGCTCAAAATATCGCGAAACGTACTGCCCAACTACCTTTCATTTCTGGAAAGGGCCGAACTCGTCAAAAGTATCACGAGCCAAACCAAGGGGATAAGGGCTTTAGGAAAAACCAGCAAAGTAAGTTTATCTAAACAATACAAATCTCATGACTGCTTTATCGCTCAATAATTACAACCTTGGAAATGCACGGGAAACATTTTTTGTTAACCAAACTTCACAAAATGCAAACATTAACCTACATGGCAAAGGCGATTTCATAATAGACGAAAAGTACATTTTTGAAATAGGGGGGGAAAACAAAACCAAAAAGCAAATCAGGGATCTCGAAAACTCATTTATCGTGAAAGACGATATAGAATATGGTTATGGCAATGTAATCCCTTTGTGGCATTTTGGGATGTTATACTGATAACTCATTTAGTTCCACCATTCCCTAAAATATCCAAGGGTATTCTGAGGTACTTCTTGGAATTTCTTAAAAAAGTCTTAATTTTACCCCTGAGTAATCAATATATTTTTTAATCAAAACATTTTATCATGACAAAATTCGTTAGATTTAGTTTTTTAATGCTCCTTGGGGCAATGCTTGCTTTCAGCACTTCGTGCAAAAAAGATGAAACCACAACGGAAGAAGACAATCCCCCAACTTCGCAAATGACAGCAAAAATTGATGGGGAAACCTGGACAGCAACTACAACGGTTGCCCAAATCGGTAACGGGATATTGAACATCACCGGACTTGTGCCCAATGGGGAAACCCTCACAATTACGCTAATAGGCACTGAAGCCAAAACCTATACTTTGGACCAATTGGGAACCGAAGGTGTTGCAGCTTACATCCCTTCAGGAGCACAAAATTCTTATACGACAAATGGAAATCCAAATGCAGGTGGAACGGTTATCATCACAAAAATCAACCTAACTGATTCCATTGTGTCCGGAACATTTCAATTTGTTGCCGTTGAAACCATGAATAACGATGAGAAAGATATTACGGAAGGCTCTTTCAGCAATATCAAAATCGTGAAACCCCAATCACCCACAGACAGCGAGTTAAAAGTCGATATTGATGGTACCACCTGGGAAGCCCCGGTTGTTATGGGGTTAAGTGCCTCTGGCAAGATTATTCTTACGGGTTCCAATTCCACTTCGGGCAAATCTGTGATGATTACCATGCCTGACAATGCCGAACCAGGAACCTACGACATTTCCTTCTTTGGTGATTATTCTGGCCAATATAACGCATCATCAACACAATTTTACACCTCGGAAAGTGGCACGATAACAATTACCGAACATGATAATGTAAGCAAAACGGTTAAAGGCACATTTGAATTTCTCGCAACGGATTCCTTCGGTGGCCTACCCGATGTTTCTTTGACGAATGGCAGCTTCGATGTTTCGTACTAAACCGTTTTTATATATCTGGTACTGATCGTCTGGCGATGAAATCAACCAATTAAACCTAACCAGCTTTAAAAAGCCGGTTAGGTTTTTTTAATGATCGGCCCGTTTCAAAAAAACGGCAATTGTGTTCCCTTTGAGTCCAGTTTTTTTTTACCTTAGCAGCATTAACAATAAAACCCATTGAAAATGAAACATTTCTATTTATTGGCAATTTTTGCCATTGCCACGGCAACAATAAATGCCCAAAACAGTTTACCGACAGATCTTCAAAGACCCATTAACCCTGAAAAGCTCAATGACCCAAAAGAGTTTTCTGCAAGACAGTACATTGATTTTTCATTTGTAAAAAACATGAAAGACACTTACTGGACAATGGATTCAAACTATTACTATAATGGCAATGGAAGTGATTGGGAATTGGGCTACCGGTGGAAATTCCTTTCGAGTGAAGTAAACGGGAATACATCTACTTCATCCTATATCCGGCATTTCTGGGACGAAACGAACCAAGGCTGGATAAATAAAGATACAATCCTGATTACCAGTAACGGCTTAGAATCACAATATCTTGAAAGGCCCTGGAACAGTCAGTCACAGGACTGGGCCGACACAAGCAATTATTACAGTATGGATGAAAACAACAATACCATCATATCCATTTACAGAGGTTGGGACTACTCCGCAAATGAAATCACCTGGGGGTTCAAGGAAATGTTTACTTATGACGAGAATGGGGTAAAGACCGATAAGTTATGGTACAATTGGGACTTGAACCTGAATATTTGGGTTTATAATTCGCATTATACTTTTACTTACGACGGGAATGGAAATTTGGTAGAAACACTCAGGAAAGACTGGGACACACAATCA
>JAADJA010000236.1 GCA_013151015.1 Chlorobiota bacterium | reverse complement strand
CTGATTTAGATGCGTTTTAAGCGTACTGGCATTAATTAATTGAAAGAGTTTTCTCAATGTTTTCGGATTTTTATACGCAGAAGTTTTGATAAAGGTTGTTAAATATGCAATTATTTTGCATTCGATTGAATTCCAGTCTTCTGTAAATGTTGAAATTTAATATTTAACAATTCTTTTGTAAATGGATTTTTTATCTAATTTTGCAGCCGTTTTTGGGTTTTGATATTGGGTTTTATCAAAAGTCTTGAAATTTTGGTCCAGTAGCTCAGCTGGATAGAGCAACAGCCTTCTAAGCTGTGGGTCCCAGGTTCGAATCCTGGCTGGATCACGTTTTTAACTTTAAACAGGAACATCAACCGTTTAAATGATTGAAATTGAATGATTTTGCTTTTTTGTCCTTAAAATTATACCAAATATTTCAGTCTAAACGAGACCAATTCGAGACCCGTTCCAATTTTACAAAATGGGTCTCGGTTGATTGTGGAAATTCGATATAAAGCAATCAAATTCCTCAGTAAGGAAATAGAAACTCAATTAGAAAAATCAATGAATATAATGCCATTTGAAGTCATTGTAGAATAGAAGACGGGCTGGCACGGCAAATCGCATAATTGCATGTTAATTGATTTTACCTCACAAGCCTTGAACATATAGCCCCGATCCATGAACCTCATTTCCGCAAAAGACCTTTCAAAACATTACGGGGAGAAAATCCTTTTTGAACAAATCAGTTTTGGATTGCACAAAGGCGATAAAATTGCCCTGATCGCAGAAAACGGGACAGGTAAATCCAGTCTTCTAAAAATACTTGCGGGCAAAGATGTGCCCGACGAGGGAACTGTGGTTTTAAGGGATGGTCTTCGTATAGCATTTTTGGAACAAGACCCGGAACTGGATGAAAGCCTTACCATCAATGAACTGATAAAAAAAGGGAATTCGGGGATACTGTCCATTATCCGTGAATACGAACAAGCCCTTGATGAGCAGGCAAACGACTACAATGATGTAACCCCTGCCTCAGCGGCAGGCAGGCATAAGGCCTTTGAAGTTGCTTCTGAAAAAATGGACAGGGCGGGTGCCTGGGATTATGAGCGGAGATTGAAGGAGATGCTTTCACGTTTCAATATCACAAACCTGGAACAAAATACCGGAACACTTTCGGGAGGACAAAAGAAACGGCTGGCCCTTTCCCTTACCTTGCTTGACAATCCCGATGTCCTCCTTCTTGACGAGCCGACCAACCATCTCGACATTGAAATGATCGAATGGCTTGAAAAATATTTATCCACTTCAGCGCTCACAATCTTTATGGTTACGCACGACCGTTATTTCCTCGACAGGGTTTGTGGCTCCATAATAGAAATGAACCACGGGAAAATCTTTCACCATAGGGGGAATTATTCTTATTTCCTCCGGAAAAAATCCGAAAGGGAGGAAATCAAAAAAACCGAAACGGCCAAGGCTCAAAAGCTAATGAAGAAGGAGTTGGAATGGATGCGAAGGAGCCCACAGGCAAGAACGACCAAATCAAAATCCCGCATTGATGCTTTCTATAAAATAAAGGAAAAAGCTTCGCAGAAAATCGAAGAGAAAAACATGAAGCTGGAAGTGAACATGGCAAGGGTAGGGGGCAAGATATTGGAATTAAAGGATGTAAGCAAATCCTATGGAAACATTAAAATCCTTGATGGTTTCGATTATATGTTCACAAAGGGGGAACGGATAGGGATTATCGGGAAAAACGGTTCAGGGAAATCAAGTTTCCTGAACTTGCTCATTGAAAAAGAAAAGGCCGATTCGGGGAAAGTGATTGCAGGTGATACCATGGTATTTGGCTATTATTCCCAGGATGGGATAAAGCTCAAGGAAGACAAAAGGGTGTTGGACACCGTCAAGGATATTGCCGAAGTGTTCCGTTTGGCCGATGGCACCGAATGGTCGGCTTCCCGCTTTTTGCAACATTTTATGTTTTCGCCCGATACGCAATACACCTATGTTTCAAGTTTAAGCGGGGGAGAACGCCGGAGATTGTATTTGCTCACCGTACTGATAAAAAACCCCAATTTCCTTATTCTTGATGAGCCTACCAACGACCTTGACCTGATGACCCTCAACATCCTCGAAGAATTCCTCATATCGTTCAAAGGTTGCCTGATCCTGGTTTCGCACGACCGTTACTTTATGGACAAGTTGGTCGATCACCTTTTTATTTTTGAGGGTGATGGGAAAATAAAAGGTTTTACAGGGAATTATTCCGATTACCGTATTTACAAGGATGAAGTCCTGAAACAGCAACGGGAGAAAAACGCACAGGCTCTAAAGCAGAAGAAAAAAGAAAAGGAGAAAGCTGCCACCGGGGTCACGAAAGAAAAAACAAAGTTAAGTTATAAAGAACAAAAGGAGTACGATCAATTGGAGGCCGATATTGAATCCCTTGAAAAAGAAAAAAGTGGTTTGGAAGCAATCCTGGGCGGAGGAGAGAACGATTATGGGAAACTGGAAAAAATCTCGGTCCGCATTGGCGAAATCATCAAGCTTACCGATGAAAAAACCATGCGCTGGATGGAACTGGCAGAGTTTGTTGATTGATTTGAAACAATCAGTTAAATTGGATTGGATAAGCTATTGTAAACCAGAAAACATGGAATGCGCAAACCCCTCGAACAAACAGGCAACGCTTTTGTTCTATTTATTGTCTTAATTTTAATGGTTCAAAGTTTCTCATTTCTAAAATCTTTCACATGAAATCAAACTCCTACAAAACTGTATTGTTCGTATTAAGCTTTTTCTTTTTTTCATTTGCTTATTGCCAGATAGTTGTCAATGAGTATTCTGCCTCCAATTTGAGCGCTTATCTTGACAATCACAATCACCATGAAGATTGGATTGAGCTTTATAATACAGGGAATTCCACGGTTTCCCTTGCAGGATATTACCTTAGCGACAACCCAAACAACCTGATGAAATACCAGATCCCGGCCGGGATAAGCATAAATGCAAATTCCTACAAAACTTTTTGGCTTTCTGGGAGGAATATTGTGGAAGGGAACAATATCCACACAAATTTCAAACTGACCCAAACAAAAGACAACCCTGACCATGTCATTCTTTCGGATGCCTTTGGAACAGTACTTGACGATCAGGAATTACAGGTTACCCAAAAAGACCATTCCCGTGGAAGGACCACAGACGGTGCCAATTCCTGGAGTATTTTCACAAATTCCACCAAAGGCAATTCAAATGGGAATTCCACCCCTTATTCGGCATATACGCAAAAACCAAGCATGAGCACGGTAGCCGGTTTTTATGACGGAGCTATTTCTGTGAGTATTTCAACAACTGAACCAAATGTTACCGTCCGATATACAACAAACGGGGACAAGCCCACCACATCTTCGCCCGAATTTGAAAACCCAATTAATGTTTCGTCCACAATGATAATCAATGCTCGGGCTTTTAGTTCGAGTTCTTTGATCCTTCCCGGTTTGATTGATTTCAATACCTATTTTATCAACGAATCCCACACCCTGGCAATCATGTCGTGCTCTGACAACCAGCTTGACAACCTGCTGAACGGGAACCAGAGCCTGGCCCCTTTTGGTACTTTTGAGTATTTCAATAAAGAAGGTATCAGGACAAACATTGGTTATGGCGAATTCAATGAGCATGGACAGGATTCGTGGGTGCACGATCAACGGAGCATCGACTATATTTCGCGCGACGAGTGCGGTTATAACTATGCCATTCGCGAACAGCTAATGCCGGCATATACCGATAGGGACGAATTTCAAAGGGTTATCCTCAGGGCTGCCGGTGATGACAATTATCCGGGCATCGACACAAGTGCGTTGTTAAGGGATTTCTTTGTACAAAACCTTGCGACCAAAAGTCATATGAAACTGGATTGCCGTAAAGGCGAAAAAGGCTTATTGTATGTAAACGGGACCTATTGGGGCGTTTATGGCTATCGCGAAAAAGTGAGCGATCACGATTATACAAAGTATTATTACGATCAGGGAAAATTTGATATCCAGTTCCTGAAACTTTGGGGCGGGACCTGGGCCGAATATGGCGGACAGCAAGCTTTTACCGATTGGAATGCACTCCATGACTTTATCAAGTTCAATAATATGGCCGATGACGAAAATTACGATTATGTCACTTCGCAATTGGATGTAAGCAGTTTGGTGGACTATATCCTCATCAATTCATTTGTGGTCTGTTCCGATTGGATAAACTGGAACGTGGGCTGGTGGAGAGGGCTTGACCCTGAAGGCCAACATAAAAAGTGGGCTTATATTTTATGGGACGAGGATGCCACGTTCGCACATTATATTAACTATACAGGGGTTCCCGAAATTAGTCCAACGGCAGCACCATGTTACCCCGAAGGGCTTACAAGCGATCCCGAAGAGCACATCGTTATGTTGAACCATCTTTTGGACAATCCTGATTTCAACCAATACTACCTTTCACGCTATGTCGATTTGATGAACACTGCTTTCCGGCCCGATTATATGATTGGCCTGCTGGACAGCATCCATGACGGCATGGCCCCCGAAATGCCGCAACATGTTGCACGCTGGGGAGGTTCGATAAGCGAATGGGAAAACAATGTCCAGAAAATAAGGAATTTCATCAATACACGGGTTGATTATATCCCCACGGGTTTTGAGGATTGTTGGGATTTGACCGGTCCTTATGATGTTGTTTTTGATGTGGAACCCGCAGGTAAAGGGAATATACAGGCCAATTCACTTCTGCTAAAAGATTTCCCGTGGAACGGGGAGTATTACGATGGCGTGAACACTTTGCTTTCCGCCATTGTCCTGGACCCTGACTATGAATTTGATTATTGGGAAGTGGAAAACAATACCGTTTTGCCTTCGGCCACAGTGCCCAATGTGAATATAATGATTGAAGAGGGCGATAATATAATTGCCCATTTCAAATTGAAGGAATTTACCGATTCGTTGGTAATCAATGAAATCAATTATAATTCGGCCAATAATTTTGATACAAGGGATTGGGTGGAGTTTTACAATCCGCATGATTACAGCCTTGATATTGCCGGATGGGTATTCAAGGACGATAATGACAACCATATCTTTGAATTTCCAACTGGGACTTCGATAGGAGCAAATGAATTTCTTGTTTTGGTCCGTGACAGTACCACTTTCAGCACATTCTTCCCCAATGTGGAAAATTACATTGGCCAGTTTGATTTTGGCCTGAACAATGGTGGCGAACTGATCCGTTTGTACGATGTAAACGGTGCATTGGTCGATACGGTCCATTACGACAACCAGGAACCCTGGCCAACTGCCCCCGATGGGACAGGGCCTACTTTAGAACTCTTAAACCCGGGCTACGACAATGCCCTTGCAGAAAGCTGGGCCGCCTCTCTTGAACACGGGACACCGGGCGAAGAGAACAGTATGATTACGGCAATACCGGAACAAATGGTTCAGGAAGTAAGTTTCAGGATTTATCCCAATCCATTTAATTCAACAGCAACTTTGCAATTTACTTCGGGACAAATCCCGGAAGGAGGGCATCTTGCAATTTTCAATATCTTCGGAAAAGAGGTAAAACGGATTGACAACATTCAAACAGATCGCATCGTGATTTCAAGGGACAATCTTCAAACAGGTGTTTATTTCTGTGCATTGTTCGATAAGTCCAACAACAGGATTGGCGAGAAGAAGCTGGTCGTGCAATAATTCCATGCTTGTTTTTTGGAACGGGAAAAGCCATGCACTCCTGAATGACTGTTCGGGCATGTGCGGTTTTTTCTTTTGTGCATTATCTCTGATTTTGCCTATTCTGGTTTATCCAGCATAGGGTTCAGTAATCAAAACCGATAGCTCAGGTACATTCCCGGCCTACCGAAAATTGTTGTGGGGAATACGGAAAAAGCAGATGTCCCCTTTTTCTTTTTGTGTAGTTGGGGCACGAACCAGCCTGTTGCTGCCCCAACCATAAAACCTGTGATCACATCGGTTTTGAAATGCTTTCCCGATTCTACACGAAGATAGGCCGTGCTTACCGGTACTGCTATTGCCACTGTCCAAATGGTAATTTTCAGGCCGGTTTTCATATTTGGGTGATAATCGTTTAAAACCTTTGCAAAGAAAAACGAAAATGCAGCAGTATGTGAGGTGTGCCCCGAAAAAAAGGATTTCCTGTTCAAAGAACTTGTTCTTTCATCCATGGGGACATTGGGATTATAAACATAAGGCCGTGCCCTGCTCGAAAGGTTTTTCACGGAAGAAGTGATCCCGAAATTGATCATTCCCACTTCAAGCCCCATGACCACAAGCGAACCTAATTGCGAACGGCTATGTTTTGTGCTCAAGAAAAATGCGGGCAGGGCCATTGCACCAAGGGCAAGGTAATCACTGGCCGTGGCCATATTTGGGTCCCAATTATAAGTAGCTGGGCGATCGAATGGGTTCACGCTGTTTCTGTCCAGTCTATCGATTTCATCTATGGTAAAAGGATCTGTGGTATTCAATGCTTGCAACAGAAACCCCGTGCCCACTAACCCGATACCGGAAATAAGATAGGGGAGTTCTGTTTTAATGCCTTTCTGGTAAGGATTGCCGTTCAAATGTTCGCCATCCTTGCAAATGGGGCAGTTTTCACCACGGGGTTCTGTCTGGGAAGCAACAGGGACAGTGAATGTAAACGAAATAGACAGGAGCAACAGGAATCTATAAAACATAAACAACGGATTAGGGATTCAAAATTAAGATATTAATCCCAATATGAACAACTCTTATCCAAGAACCTTGTTCACGTTTTCGGCGAACTTTTCCCAGGTATTGTTTTGAAGGAAAATATCAGATTTGTTCTTGGTGTTTTCATTGTCGCTTTTATCCAATTGCTTGTCGATTACACGGGCCAAGTCATCAAAATCTTTAAATGTGCTTAAAATGCCTTCTTTTGCAAGGTCGGTAAAAGCACCAACATCGGGGCCGATAATATTTGCACCATAGCCAATGGAATCCATTAGTACCCCCGAACTCAGTATGCTTGATTTTGAATAGGTAAACAAAATGATCCTTGATTGCTTTATCAAATCCCTGAGCATATCGTCTTCAATAAATTTATTTTGAATGAGGATATTTTGGTTGGCATATTTCGAAATT
>JAADJA010000151.1 GCA_013151015.1 Chlorobiota bacterium | reverse complement strand
CTGCCAAAGTGATCACCACCACCAACCAGATGCATGCTTCCATAATATACTCCGAGTTTGGTGTAAAAAAGTTTCCACCATGATCGCTACGATAAATCGGGTTTTGAATTACATCTTTCAACTCCCAGTCAGCAAGGCTAATGATGTATATCCTCGGGTTTGCCTTGTCATTGATAGTTGCCCATTTCCCATTGTACAAACCATTGGTTTCGGAAAAACCCGGATGATGGGTATCGCCCCAAAGGATTTCCTGTCCATCAATGTAACCTTTCTCCATTAACTTCTTTGTTTCCATACTATATCCATAACCATTGTAAGGCTGGTAAGTACATGTGGGGACATATTTCATCATCCTCATTGAAGGCACAGTGTACATGGGCATATTCCCTTCTTGTCCACCAGAGTTCAAGGTAACATATTTATCTGCAATGTTATCGGGTGTGTAAGTTTTAGCTGAGGCCAGGACATCGTCCGAGTTCAAGCCCCTTCTTTTTACAACATCCCCAAAGGATTCATTGCCACGGGGAGCACCAATTTCCCCTGATGCTGCCGGTCCTTTTTTATCTCCACCACATCCGGCAAAAACAAACAAGGAGCCAAATAATGCAGCCAATAACCAGTTTCTTATATTATTTATCTTTAATTTTTTCATGATATATAGAATTATATTGTCCATTATTAACTAAATTATTTCTTTTTTTCCAGTTCTATCGTTAACAGCTCCTTTGCCCTCAGACCAACATCAGCGGTCTTGACCTGGTATTGCCAGTATTGCTCTGCCCACAAGAACGCCTCTCTCCATTTTCCTTCGGCTGCATACTTCTCGTGCTTTTCTTTGGAACTGGCGGCCTGGCCCAATTGGTCAAACGCATCTTCAACAAGGGCTGCCACATAAGGATAGTCCTGGTAGTTGTTGTCTTTCAACCATTGGACCACACCATTGATAATATCCTGGGTCGCTTTAATAACGGCCACTTTATCTTCGTAGTTTTTCTTATATCCTTCCAGTTGCTCCTTGGTAAGGGCAACTTCCTTGCCTGCGCCTGGGCCGCTGTAATTCTTCGGCTTGACCATAAGAACACCTTCCATCTCAAGGTGAAGGGCAGAACAAAACTCGGTACAGTAATAAGGGAAAACACCCGAACGATCTGCAGTAAATGTCAACGAAGCCGTTTTGCCGGGCTCGAAACTACCATGTTTGCCATAGGTGTCAATCGTAAAACCGTGTGTTTCATCCTCGGCACGCTCAAGGTTGGTCAGGTGGAACGTTACCACGTCACCTTCGTTCACCTCAACGATTTCAGGGGTAATATGGGAACGGATCATCGTCCCAAAAATATGGACACGGTTTCCTTCACGTTCTATTTTTTCCTGACCGGCCACTGTTTTATATCTTGAAATTTCGCCAGTCCTTGTATTGGTACCGGTTTCGTAACGGATAATCGGTTTTATGGTAGTCCGCAGAACGGCAACAGAACCATATATATTGGCCTGTGGCAAACTCATCGTATAAATATCCACCATTTTATCCGAAGAAATATCAATAAGGTGCTGGAAGCTCGGGCGGACAGGGCCCACATTTGGATAGTTGTCATACAAAGCTTCCTTATCGGTAACAATAAGATAGTTGGAATGGGGTTCGGAGGAGAGCCCCTGCGGGATCATTACCTGACCGGGTTTGAACGTCAAAACAATATCGCCCTCTTTTTTCAGGTCTTCATAATTCCAACGGACAATTTTCTTATCATCAAATACAGAAGAAAAAACCACATTGGGCCTGTAATCAAAAGTAAGGTCAACAACCCCATTTCCAAGGGCCAAAGAACCATGCTTTACCGAATTTGTTTCGATCAAAGGGATATTGCCATCGGCATTCCCACTGAAAATCCCTTTTGCCATAGCATCTTTCACTTTCACAAAATCAAAGACCAGGGCCTCATCGGTAGCGGTAATGAAATATTTTCCATCAGGGCTTACTTTTACTTTTTTCGCTTTTGAGGGAATATTGATAAACGCAACCGCATTGGCATCAATCGCAGCTTCGAGAGGCACAACCGTAAAATCGTTTACAAGGGTTTTGGCCGCACCCTTTAGTTTTTTATAGTCAATAACGTATATGTAATTGTTGTCGCCTTTATCAGCGATACCTACAACATACCCATCGCTTACGGCTTTTCCGACATCAAAGAAATCCAATGTATAGGCAGGAAGTTCAAGTGTCATTGATTCATCCTTGATCATTCTTCCTTTGTGATGTCCGGAAGCAGCACCTTCATCTGAATCATGAAACTTCCAGAAAGTAACACCTGATTTAAAATCGGCCACATCTGTTGATTTGTTGTCCCATGGAGCCGGGTATTGGCTTGATTGGATAACGTACTCATTGTTTGGGGTTACCGCAACACCAGGGTAACAGTTGATAAACAAGGGGTGTTGCAGGACCTGCTTGGTCTCAAAATCATCAAGGCCCAATAACGCGATCCGTGAATTTGCCCCATCAGAATAAAACAAATATTTCCCATCGTACTTTCCATTTGTTTCGGAAAGTGCAGGATAGCGCATATCCCCATAAGTATTGATACGGTTATCGATCGAGCCTTTTTTCAGCATCAACATACTTTCGTCGTCAAAACCGTAACCTTGCCAGGGTTCCGGGGAGAACACCCCGACATACTTGTAAATACGCATGGAAGGTATCCCATAAACGATCATGGTCCCTGCGTTTCCGGTTCCCACAAAGCCAAAGTATTCATCACGTCCCCCACGGGGCATAAAGGTTTTAACTGCGGCCAGGACATCGGCATCATCCAGTCCCCGCTCTGTTTTAACATCATTTAGGGTTTGTTGCCCTATGACCGGCTTAGGCATTATAGCCAATACCAAAACAGCCATACTGATTACATAAAAGCATTTCAATTTTCGATTCATAATTTTGAGTTTAATAAATGATTGATTATTGAATAATTACAAATTTATATGCGGTAATGAAATATGATTTACGGTAATAAAAACAGGCTTTTTCAAAATTCTTCGCTGAATTAAAGTACACAAATACTTAAATTGAAGTACAAAAGTATGTAATGTGAAGCTTCTTTCAAAGAAATAATTTAACATTTTTTTAACACATCTTAACAAACTTGATATTTATTTAAAAAGATGTTTTCGGTTGATATTAATATAAGAAGTATTATCTTTGCGACCAATTTAGAACCATTCTAAATTAGGTGGGGATTTAGGTTCTAAAATGTTTTACCAAGGAAGTGTTTTTTATCATAAAACATACTTGTAACACAACAATGTATCAAGCATTTAATATGATATATTGAATTTACAAACAATTAATGTGTAACACTAATTCGTAGGAGTACCGGTCATGAAGATAAACAAGGATACAAAAATTTCACGGATACTTAAAGAAACCCCTGAATCATTGGAGGCCATCGCCTCTATCAACAAGCATTTCAGGAAACTCAGAAACCCAGTCCTCAGAAAGATGCTGGCCTCCAGGGTAAGCATAGCCGATGCGGCGAAAATCGGTGGGGTTTCCACAGATGTTTTTTTCAAGAAACTAATTGCTTACGGCTTTGAACCTGAAACCCAAATGGATGAAATAAAAACAAATACAGAAAACAATATTGAAATGGAAAAATTTGAAAAAGAGAATGTGGTACAAATGGATGTCCGCCCGACGATACAAGCAGGAAACGACCCGTTTAAGGAAATAATGGCCGCCATTAAAACCCTGCCCGAAAACGCTGTCCTCGAAATCATCAATGTTTTCGAGCCCATTCCCCTTATTAATAATTTGCGCGACAAAGGCTTTATGTCTTTTACCGAAAGGCCATCCGAAGGGGAAGTGCATACATTTTTTAAAAGAACGGCAGAATCAAGAACAGAGGAAACACCGGACATACAACATACCGACCTTTCTTCTTTTGAACTGAAAGCCGCCGAATTTGGCGGTAACATAAAAACCATTGACGTGAGGGATTTGGAAATGCCCATGCCCATGGCCACCATCCTTGAAGAAGTTGAGGTTTTGCCCGAAGGCCATGCCCTGTTCGTCCACCATAAAAGGATACCACAGTTCCTTTTGCCGGAGCTAAAGAAAAGGGACTACACCATCCTCAGCAATGAGATTGACGAGAATAACCTGAACCTTTTAATCTACAAATAATATGCAGGGACTGGCAACAGAAATGGCACCTTCACCAAGTGTGGTAATCCCCCATTTTGTGTTTGCGGCTGTTTCATTTTTTATACTTTCATTGCTATTGTTGTTTTCGGGAGAAGCAATGACCGGCTATTTCATACAACCGCAAATCCTTGCCCTTACGCACATTGCCGCACTTGGCTGGGGGACGATGATAATTTTCGGGGCTTTGTACCAACTTATCCCCGTTGTGTTTGAAGTGCCTTTATACAGTGAAGGCCTGGCGAAAACCACGTTTTGGACCTTTGGCGTTGGTATTGTTTTAATGGTCTATTCTTTCTGGACAGGTTCATTTGGCATTTTACTTTCAATTTCGGGTTCCATCGTATTCATTGTCCTGATGATGTTTACCTACAATGTTTTCCGTTCGACCCAAAAATCAAAGAAAAAAAACATCCAATCCCTGTTTGTGAAAACATCAACTATTTGGTTAGGTTTAACTGCGCTTGTAGGACTTTTGTTGGCCCTAAATTACAAATATGCTTTTCTTACACCTTCGCATTTGCTCTACCTGAAGATGCATGCCCACATGGGCCTTGCCGGATGGTTCCTGATGTTGATCATGGGCGTGGGCGCAACCCTCATCCCTATGTTCCTGGTTTCGCACCAAGTGAGCGATAAAAACCTGAAATTTGCTTACTATTTTACAAATATCGGCCTCGTGATTTTAATGATTGATTGGTTGTTGTTGCACGGAAGTATGTTCATCCCCGTTTGGGGGATTATCATCACGGCAGGGATTGTTTTCTTCATCAGCTTTGTGGCGCAATCTTACAAAAAACGCATCCGAAAGGTTTTGGACATCGGAATGAAACATACCATGCTTTCCGTATTTTCACTCGTATTGCCGATAATCCTCGGATTGTTTGCTTCATCAAAATTCATTGAATTTGACATGGATTTTTATTACCGGATCGTTCTGCTATATGGCTTTTCGCTCTTTTTCGTTTTCATCACCTCTATCATTTTGGGACAAACCTATAAAACGATCCCTTTTATCATCTGGCTTGTTGAATACAAAGCATTGGTAGGAAAAACAAAAACACCTTTGCCCAAGGAACTCTATTCTGAAAAACTAAGCGAATGGCAGTTTTATTTTTATATCGCCTCGATTGTATCCCTGATTACGGGTATTCTTTTGGCAAATCATTATGTAATTGAATTTGGTGCCATACTTTTATTGGTTACGGCAATACTATATAATATCAATGTGTTTAAAATTGTTTTGCACAAAGCCAAACCTGTTGGGTCGAAGAAGGCCTAAGCGGTGGCGACCCGACTGGTTGAAAAAAACCACATCCCTGCCCTAAAGAGCAGGGAAACTCAGCCAAACAAAACCTGTTGGGCTAAAGAAGACCTGAGCGGATGCAACCCGACAGGTTGATAAAATAAAATACAAAAAAAAGATACTTTGGAAAGACAAAACCAAGTTAATTAAAAAAAACACAAAAACTAAAATAATGAAAACAGCAGAAGAAATAAAAAACACGGAAGCACAAATCTGGAATATTTTAAAATTTGTGATGGATCCCGAAGTTGAGGTCAATATTGTTGACCTTGGATTGATTTACAAAGTGGCTTATGATGGTAAAGGCAAAGTGGATATCGAGATGACCCTCTCGACCCCCGCCTGCCCGATAGGCGATGCCATCATGCTGAACGTGAAAGAAGCCATCAATGCCCAACTCCCCGATCTTGAAGTTATCGTGAACCTGGTATTCGACCCACCCTGGACACCGGAAATGGTGAGCGAAGAAGGGAAAGTGATATTGGGGATGTAAGCCATTTTGAGCCTATGCCATAACTTGAAGATCAAGGAAACTCAAGTGTCAGTACTTGTCACAAATTAAACCTGTTATGGTTTCTTGTTGAATATCTACCTATCGTTTCTTTCTCATGACCCTAACCTGGATAAACCTGAAAAGACAAATTCCAAAACCCAAATTTCAAATAAATATCAAAATGTAAATTCCCAAACCTGTTTTGCATTTCGGTTTTCCACATTGGGATTTATTTGTTTTTTTATCGTTTGTGTTTTGTTGTTTCTTGCCAAAAAATACAAGGATATTAGAATTAAAACCCTAAATTGGACTTCGGGCTTCCTTATGTACTTTTCGGTTTAACAAGTAGTTTTTCGATGTGTATTACAAAAGGGCAACGTTTTGATTTCAATTTGCTGAGAGCATTTTGAATTTACAGTATTGACCTCGGAAACTATTCATTGGTACTGTTTTCAAAACGATATATATAATACTTTTCGTCTTCCCTTAAATAATATCCCAAAAAGCAATTGTCATTGTACCTGAACACTCTTTCTGCAAAAAGATGGTTGGAATAATATGTAAGTTCATTTTGTTCATTAGTTTCTTTTTTTAGATTTTTTAAATAACTATGAACTCTAATCGAGCATCCCCCTCCTGAATTTTCAGGAATATGGGCAAATATTTGATTATCAAAAGTTGAAATAAAATAAACAGACGAGAAATTCCCAGGAAAATAGGTACTACCACTTGACATATATCCACCACCAGATGTTGAAATCATTGGCCCTATAAGGTTATACTCATTCCCTCCAACATAACTAAATCCTCCAATGATAAATTCAAGGGTGTTATTGTAATTATTTGACACAAAAATAAAAGGATCCAATCTCGAAATTTTTTTATAGTACTTTTTTGATTCAAAAGGCTTTGTTTTGTCAACCACCGCAAAACCAGAATTTGTATGTACAATATAAGCTTCTGAATTAGTGAAGGACATTAAATTCGCACTATTTAATCTTATTGTTTTACGTGAACTATCGGATAAATAATCAACCTGTGAAATTGCCCACTCCTTTTTCCCGGAAACAAACTGGTACAAATTATTCTCATAGATAAATGAATTAGATTTTTCATACATATTTTGAGATGTCCCGGGATGTACAATATCTAGTTTTTGTGCTGATTCATTTTCAATATCCAGTATCAATAATCTGGTTTTTTTATTGTAAACATCAAGGCTGACAATAATCTTATTATCCTTAAAATAAATCTTTGACATGTTTGCAGCACTTCGTATATTTGGAGGGCGAAAACTATCTATTTTCCCAAAAAACTTTCTGGGTATCAACAAATCATCTAATTTATAAAGATGCTCGGTTGTGGAAAACGCAATGTCACTAAAGTCATATTCTTTAATCGACAGAATTTCTGTACCTTTAAAGAAACGCACTTTAATGTGTGACTTCCTTTTAACCGATGTAATAAAAACCAAACGATTTGTATCACTATATGCCGCAACAAAAACTAGATATTGTTCA